>DOVG01000126.1 GCA_003520205.1 Lachnospiraceae bacterium | reverse complement strand
TTATATCAGTAAGAACATCTTTGCCGAAGAGATTAGCGACAGCCTTCATTTCAGAAGGAATCGCTGCATAGTCCGGAGTGAGGTCTGCGTGACTGCCCTTTGTATCTGTGATACATAGACTGTAACCTTCTTTATCCATATCAAGTTCTATTCGTTCTATTACAGGATTAGATGGATCTATAAAATCGATATGACAGAGACTTCCTACAGAGCATGCCATCTGATCCATAAGACCACAAGGCTTTCCAAAGTAGTAATTCTCGGCATACTGGCCGATTATTGCAATGGTCACAGCATCGATTTTCATGTCATTATATAAGGCAGACAGGATATTTCCTATCAGGGTTTCGAAAGCAGCAGAAGAAGAGAGACCTGAACCGCCCAGAACATCACTTGTTATATAAGCATCAAATCCACCAATGATAAATCCTCTGTCCATTACTCCTTTTATGACACCTTTGATAAGAGCAATGGTTGTTCCTTCTTCAGAGTCTTTTTTATCTATATCGTTAGGGGAAAAGCTTATCATGTCATAGCCCTCAGATTTGACATTAATAATGTCTGAGGAATTCTTAGAAGCTATAGCAATAGCGTCATCATTTATAGATGCTGCAAGAACCTGTCCATGCTGGTGATCTGTATGATTGCCGCCAACTTCTGTTCTTCCCGGTGCACTTACGATAAGAACATCTTCGCTATATGAAGATAAACTGCCAAAGGTTTCCTTGTAGCTTGTAAGTGCCTTTTTATAGCGGTTTTTCTGATATTCAATTCTCTCTTTATCGATATATATATCTATAAATTTTTCATCAAGATTACCTGAATCTATGTTACTAATAATTTCATTAATCAGCATGCCGGAAATACCTCCCATTTACTTTTTGTTATCGTTAGTTCTTTGATGTGAACAAAATATTTTTACACCCCATGGCTCAATTTCTATAGATTCGTCCAGATTTATTTTTTTCTGACTGAGTAGTTCATTTGTATCTGAAGCTATTCCTATACTGAGTAGATCTATTAGCTTTTTCTCATCAGAATAATTGAATAAATAGGTTATATCTTCGCCAAGAGGGTTCACCCCTTTTTTTATTATAATAGGAAAGGTACATTTAGACAAAGGTATTTTAGCTGCTAATACGATTTTACGAAGTATACAGCTAAGTCCTTTTTCTTCCAGGTAACAACCGAGATATGTTGCACTGCCTCCAGATGCATGCTTTTTATGGAGAACAGCTGCATAGTCTCCCCAGTATTTATGGTCATAATTTGCCCATATCTCTGTATCTGGTTCTGCATTCAATAGCTCCATCCAGTGGGATACATTTAATCTCTGCCCATCAATAGTTATAGTTGTATCAACAGGTCTTGTGAATTCATCATAGGTTCCTCCTATTATGTCGGTCATAAGATGAGGAGCATTATCGGAATAAATCTTAAGCTCCTCATCTGCAAAGAAACTTTTAAAACATATGAGGAGGTGACCGCCATGCTCTACGAAAGCTCTGATTTTGTGTATAACATTTTCCTTTGAGCTATAAAGAGCAGGAATTATAATAAGGGGATATTTATTTACAAGTTCGTCTGCGTCAGCCTCGAGAATATCCTCTTTATATATTATGTCAGTTTCTATGTTAAGCTTATAACATGCATCATACATCCATCGAAGTATGGAGTTATAGTCAAGCTTAGAATTATCATTATTAAGTAATGAACTGTCAGAGACATCATCTATCGGGAATTCGTCCAGTCCTACAAGGCTTCTGTTATCAACAAGTATTGCCACAGGACAATTCTTTTTTAGATTTACGAGATGCTTATCTATATGTAGTTCTTCATTCCGTGTGTCAGATAACTCTTTATAGGTTCTTCCTGGAATGAGACTGTGACTCAGGATGCCTTTCCAGTAAGACTCGAAAGAATTATGAATAGAATGCCAGTTCCAGTACATTACTCCATTTGCTCCTGAAGCAAGGTGACTGTAGTATGCCTGGCGAAGCTGACCAGGATATGCCAGCCAGTCAAGTCTGCCCTGTGACTGAGTCTCGAGAACAAGATAATTATCCTTCTTCATAGATCGCCCTACAGAACCACCAAAGCTTATGGTAGAACCATCAAAGTGATTCTGAGTACGGTGATATATATCTACTCCTGCTATATCAACAGCCGTTGCGGCATCGCGCTGATTTACAAGAGGTTGAATCCCATGTGAGTAGCCTATCCATGAAAAATCATAATTATGAGTTATGAACTGGTCAGGACTAATGTACTGCCTTATGATATCGGACTGCCATATCTGATACTTAGTTATTCTATCTCTCAGCCATGCCTTATATGCGGCTGAGAGACTGCCGTTGATAGTGCCACGAATATCAGGTAGATCCTCCCAGCTGTTTATACTATTGCTCCAATAGCTTAGTCCAAACTCTTCATTAAACTCTTTTATATCAGGATATTTCTTTTTTAATTCTTCTACAAAAAGCTTTTGGTTAGCGGGAGAATAACCATCTCCGGATCTGGTTTCATTATCTATCTGGTAGCCTATGATCTGAGGATTATCTGATACCTCTTCCATAAGCTTTCTGATAATTCTTTCGGCATAGAATAAAAAGTTCGGATTTGTTATATCATGTATCTGACGATGACCATATATACTTTGCCCCGATGGCGTTAAAGCCATTACATCAGGATGCTTCTTTTCAAGCCATGAGGGGATTGCATAGGTTGGAGTCCCGACAATTACACAAAGATCATGTCGTTTAGCGGACTCCAACATTCTATGCAAATGAGAAAAATCAAAATAATTATCATCTGGTTCCCAGGTGCTCCAGGTTGATTCAGCAATCCTGATAACATTCATCCCAGCTTTTTTCATCAGTTCAAAGTCAGTATCAATTCTGTCATAAGGCATATATTCATCATAATAGGCAGCACCGAAAAGGGTTCCGTTCATACTAAATCTTCCTCCTATTTTTGACTTTTATTTAAAATATGTTATACTTTGGTTGCGCATTTTAAAATCCTGGTTGACAATATTATAAATAAACGGTATATTTAGACATAGACAACCGATTGCGCAAAGTATAACACAGCGATTAATCATTGTAAAGAAAAAATATTAGGGGGATGACATGCCTGAAAATAATAACCTAACTATCGGTGATGTGGCCTCAGCGCTTGGTATATCGAAGACTACAGTATCTAGAGCTATATCAGGAAAAGGACGAATCGGAGAAGAAACAAGAAAAAGAGTTCTTGATTATATAGAAGAAAATAATTACAAACCAAATCCTATGGCTAAAGGACTGGCTGATCAGAGAACCTATAACATCTGCTGGGTTATTCCGGGAGATTCAAATGATTCAGATCTGCCTTTCTTTCAGAGATGTATGTCAGGTATTTGCGAAGTCACTATGGCAACGAACTATGACATTATTATTACTTTAGTATACGAAGAAAATATAATGCAGCTAAAAAGAATAGTGGAAAACAAGAAGGCTGATGGAGTTATTCTTGCAAGAACACTTGTGGAAGACAAAGCTGTTAAGTATCTGAAGGAAATGAAGATTCCTTTTGTTGTAATAGGAAGCACTCTTGAAAAAGGGGTTATTCAGATTGATAATGATCATATAGGAGCCTGTAAGGAACTGACATCTCTTCTTGTAGTGAAGGGTAGTAAAAAGATAGCTCTTATAGGTGGACCTGAAAATCATATAGTTAATATTTCGAGACAAAAAGGATATGAAGAGGGGCTTATTCAACAGGGACTTGTACCTGATAAGAACCTTATGTTTTTGGGGAATGAAACCTCCGAAGATGGAGAAAGGGCTTTTGATGGTGCTATGTCAGCTGGAGCCGATTGTCTGATATGTATGGATGATCGTATATGCTATGATGCTATTATGAAGTTTAGACGTGATGGGATAGATATTCCGGGAGATATAAAACTGGCATCATTCTATAACAGTGCTCTTATATCAAATAATCAGCCGGGTATAACTTCGCTTCAGTATGATCCGAAAGAGCTTGGAAATGTAGCGTGTAAGACTTTATTAAAGCTTATAGATGGCGAAGAAGTTGAGACCAAGACGCTTTTAGGATATGAGATTCTGCTAAAAGGATCTACCCAGTAAATGGCCGAAATTATGCCTAAGTGACAGACCTCAAAAAAAGTATCAGAAAACCATCAAAAAAATATTGACACATCCCTTAGGGGTGTGTTAAATTATTCTCAAATGAACAACCGATTGCGCAAGTTGGTTGCGTAATCTTAACACTTTATAAAACATATATAATATTTAGGAGGGCATAGTTTTATGAAGAAGAAGTTTTTGGCGCTTGCTCTTGCAACATCAATGGTTGCTGGGGTTATGACGGGATGTGGCAACAAAGAAGTTGCAAATGACAGTGGTGATGTAGAAGTTACTGAAGCTGAGGCAGAACCGGAAGCAGCAGTAGAAGTAAACAAAGACGCTGTTCAGACACTTATCGATAATACAAAAGATAAAGTTCAGCTTACTGTGTGGGCTTCAGAAGAGGATCAGGATTTTACACAGGGCGTTCTGGAGGATTTTAAAGCACTTTATCCTGATGTAGAATTCGACATTACACTCGGTGCAGAATCGGAATCAACAGCAAAAGATACAATTCTTGCCGACGTTGAAGCAGCAGCTGATGTATATACATTTGCTCATGATCAGATAAATGAACTTGTTAAGGCGGGAGCACTTCAGGAAGTTGTAAGCTCCTACACATACGATGTAGCATCTGAAAATGTTGATACTTCTGTACAGGCAGCAACTGTAAATGGAAAGCTTTATGCATATCCGATGACTGCAGATAATGGATATTTCATGTTCTATGACAGCTCGGTTATCACAGATCCATCAACACTTGAGAAGATGATTGAGGATGCTAAAGCAGCTAACAAGAAAATCGCTATTCAGTTCAACAATGGATGGTATCTATACAGCTTCTTCAAGGCAGCAGGTCTTGATGCAACACTTAACGATGATGGTCAGACTAATTCATGCGACTGGAATGGTGCTGGTGGTACAGATGTAGCTCAGGCTATAATAGATGCAGTTGAGACTGGCGTAGTAGTAAATATGGATGATGGAACAACTGTTACAGGAATCCAGGACGGAACAGTATGTGCTGCTATAAATGGTATCTGGAATGCACAGGTTGCATCTGATGCATGGGGAGCTAATTACGAAGCAGCTAAGCTTCCAACTATGAAGATCGGTGGTAAAGATTGTCAGCTTTCATCATACTCAGGATTCAAGCTTGTTGGTGTTAATCCTCATTCAAAGAATGTAGGATGGGCTATGATCCTTGCAGAGTACCTTACTTCAGAGGAAGTTCAGACAGCAAGATTTGAAGCTAGAAATCTTGGACCAGCAAATATAAAGGCAGCTTCAACAGAAGCAGTTCAGAATGATAAGGCTATCGCAGCTCTTGCAGCTCAGGCACCTTATTCAACACCACAGGTAATTGGTGGAAATTACTGGAGTCCTGCAGAGACACTTGGACAAATACTTTCAAGTGGTAACCCTGATGGAACAGACCTTCAGACACTTCTGGATACAGCTGTAGAAGGTATTACAGCACCAGTAGAGTAATTTATTTTAGCTTCGGCTAATATGAGTGAGAGAGAATAAGTATGTGATTGTAGCCCCATATCAAATTGGTGGTATGGGGCTATAATTCTAAAAAAGTCAATTATGAAACTTGAATAATCTAAAGGAAGAGAGGTGAAAACATTGGCAAGTTCGAAGATATCAGAAAGTAAGGAACCGATTAAAACAGGATTCTTTGCAGGTCTGGCTAAATACTTTAAGGACTTCGGTGTTGCGCTTTCTAAAGGAGATATAGGAGTTAAGCTTTCCACAGTTTTAATGGGAGCCGGATATCTTTTTAACGCACAGTTAGCTCATGGTATATTTGTTTTTCTTATTGAAATCGCATTTATTGTGATGATGATAATATTTGGAGTGCCAGCTTTAGCTAAGTTTAGTACTCTGGGTACAGTAAAGAGAGAGCAGATCCTTGATCCGCTTACTCTCCAGACAACAGTTAATGACTATGATAATTCATTCATGATACTACTTACATCAGTTGTAGTTCTGTTTGTAATCTTTACTTTCATTCTTTTCTGGATAAGTAATATCAAGAATTTATATAACATACAGATGGATAAGGAGAAGGGTATAGTTCCTAACAAGCTTCGTGATGATCTTCATGATATGGTGGGAAAGAAGTTCCATCTTACGCTTCTTTCACTTCCTGTTCTGGGCGTGATTCTCATGAATATCCTTCCGATACTTATACTTATTGCAGTTGCATTTACAAATTATGACCAGAATCATATGCCGCCAAGTGAACTTTTCACATGGGTTGGATTTGCAAATTTTGTAAAGCTGTTTACAGGCTCTGTTACATCCAGCTTTGGATATGCATTCAGGAAGATTCTGGGCTGGACATTTGTATGGGCAGTTCTTGCAACATTTACCACATTTATAGGTGGAGTGCTTATGGCAAGGCTTATAAATTCAAGACTTGTAAAAGCACCTAAGTTATGGAGAACTCTGTTTATAGTTGCTATAGCAGTTCCACAGTTTGTTACACTGCTTCTTGTAAGAAACTTTTTTGCTGATGCAGGAATAGTAAATTCTATCTGTTCCAGCTGGGGAATTACCTCATTCTTACAGAAGATAGGTCTTGTAAGTAAGAGTATAAATTATATCCCATTTCTCACAAGTCCGGGCTGGGCAAAGGTAATGATAGTACTTATAAATATATGGGTAGGAATTCCTTATCAGATGCTTATATCTACTGGTGTACTTATGAACATACCTACTGACCAGATAGAGGCGGCTAAGATAGATGGAGCAAATTCTTTCCAGGTGTTTATGCATGTTACTATGCCTTATATACTTTTTATTCAGGGACCAGCTCTCATTACAGACTTTGTAAAGAATATCAATAATTTCAATGTTATATATCTTCTGACTCAGGATGTATATGTAACAACTGATCAGGCGCTTGCAAATGCACATGGTAAAGAAGTAGATCTTCTTGTTACATGGCTGTTCAGACTTACAAATGAATACTATGACTATAAGATGGCTTCTGTAATAGGAATTATAGTATTTCTCATCTGTGCTGTATTTACTATCATTTCATTCACTAAGATGATGTCTGGTGGAAGAGAGGAGGTATATCAATAATGAAATTAAAGAATATTTTAGGAACTATTGGTGCACATGCACTCCTTGTAATTCTTTCGGTTATATGGCTTATACCTATACTCTGGCTTGTAGTAACAGCTTTTAGTGCATATCCGGGAATAAATATATCGCATTTCTTCCCAAGTGAGTGGACTGTACAGAATTTTGGGACAGTTCTGCTTAAGCCTGATTCTGTAGTCCAGTACTGCGTATGGTTTAAGAATACATTTATAATAGCTATCTTTACATGCATTATCTCAACTATATTTGTATTTATGGTCAGCTATGCATTTAGCTGTATGAGATTCAATGGACGTCAGGGACTTATGACATTTTCTCTTATTCTCAATATGTTTCCTGGAGTACTCTCAATGATTGCTATATATTTCATACTTAAGTCTATCGGACTTACGAACAGTCACCTGGGAATGATAATCGTATATTCTGCCGGTTCAGGACTGGGCTATCTTATAGTAAAGGGATATATGGATACTATACCAGCATCACTCAGAGAGGCTGCACGTATAGAGGGAGCAAATGAGTTCCAGACACTTACAAAGGTTATATTACCTATTTGTAGACCTATATTAGTTTATCAGGTAATTAATTCATTCCTTATTCCTTGGGGAGACTTCGTATTTGCTAAGCTTATGCTTAATTCTGGTCTTTCAAAGGATTGGACAGTTGCTATAGGTCTATACAATATGCTTGATAAATCTCTGATCAACAAGTATTTCTCGATTTTCTGCGCTGGTGGACTGCTTATTTCAGTTCCAATCTCCATTTTATTCGTAATAATGCAGAAATACTATGTTGAAGGTGTAGCTGGTGGTGCTACGAAGGGATAAACTTTTATAGAGGAATACGAGATGAATGATACATTTGTTGTTAATATAATACATCGCCCGGAAATGGTTCCTGAGTATGCTGAAAAGGTAACCGGACAGGGCAAATCAGAGGATATAGGCAGAAAAGAACTTCTAACAGAATCCCTTGATATATTTAAGTTTCAACAGGAAACAGCTCATAAGAACGGACTTAAGACTACGATTCAGATGACTTATGCCAGTCTGTTTAATAATGAAGCAGTTTCTATAGCCAGAGAACATCATGAGAAATACGGTGATGAGATATCACTTTCCCTGCTGGGGCTTCCATGTACTGAATTTCGAGAAAAATATAAAACAAAAGATTTCTGTATATGGATGTTCTCGATGGAGGATAAAAAAGCCATAGTAGATGATGTTTTTGGAAAGTTCTATGAGATATTTGGTTTTTATCCTGAATCAACAGGTTCATACTATATGGATGCCGAACTCATAAACTATATTAAGGATAAATATCCTTCAGTAAAATGTGCTGTTGCAACCTGCTGGGAAGAAGGACCTAAGGCATATCATACATGCAATAATTCCTGGTACACATTTATGGATGGAGGTCCTTGGGCACCTTGGATTCCTTCTAAGGCTAATACTCATGCACCGGCTGCTAACAGCTCAGAAGATAGTGGAATAGTTGCAATACCACATCTGTCAAGAGACCTGCTGGCATGCTATGATGGAAATGGTTCGAACTTCGGAACTCACCCTCAGAATGTGCTTAGAGGTATGATCTATGATAGTAAGACCTGGGAGTTTCCTTATCTTTATAATCTCATCGATCAGTATAGACATCTGGCCAAGTATAATAATGGCTATTCATACAACATGATGTTTGTAGGTCCTGGCTGGCTTAATAAGATGGGTAGATGGGAAGCACCATATGAGCTTCTGAAAAAATCATATGAAGATGGAATGGCTTACTATGGCGAACTTAAGAAAAAAGGCGAACTTATTTGTATGACCATGGCGGAGTTTGCTGATTACTACAGAGAGAAGAAGACTTATACTGAACCGGAGTGTGCACTTTGGAAAGATATTCTGTATGGATCGGATAAACAGCTGTTTTGGTATACAGATCCTTTCATGAGAGTATGTGTAAATATGGATCAGGGAGGTGCTATAGTAGATCTTCGTCCATATGCAGCAAAGCTTGAATGGCCTGTTGGAATTGGAACTGATCATATAACTGATGCTTCGTATCCATTTCTTATTCAGGAAAAATACAGAGCAGGATATTTTACCCATTACGCAGGTGAGGGTACTATAAGAAGTGCCAAGATATCCCATAATGGAGAAGAAGTTGACCTTGCTCTATGTAGAACTCATGCAACCTTCAGCCAGAAGGACAAGGCTAGAATAATCACTCTGGATCCTGTGGAAATAGAGTTCAGTGATCTTACTATTA
>DOVG01000080.1 GCA_003520205.1 Lachnospiraceae bacterium | reverse complement strand
TTTGACGCTTGTTCATTCAATTGTTCGTTATTTACTGTAGTCAGCTGTGTAAAATAAACAAGCATTATAAATGTACCATACACCGCCGCTAGAATCAAACCTATATTAGCAGCAACTTTGCGGTCACCTTCGCACTCGTTATTCAGACCTGCCGTCATCATGATAAAACCTATCGGCAGAATAAGGCAGACAAAATAGCCACCCATAGAAAAATTGATCATCAGAAATATTGCGAATAGAAATACTGTCACTGTTACGATTGCTGAACCAGCTTTAGAAATCATCTTGTTCATATTTACTTTCTCCTATAAACACCATCTGTTTATTTCATTAGCTACATTATGGACTTGTGAAATTCTTCTTTGTAGTGAAAAAAGATATAACTACAATATGACTAAAGTCATATTCTTTAGAAGTAAAAAAAGGAGCTCATAAAAATCTCCTTTAACACCTATTTAGATAACTTACGATTTTCCCTTTAAAAAATCTATTCAGATTTATTAAGCTTTACAGTAAATACAAGATTATCATCTATAATCTCTGCTTCTACCCTTCCCTTTTGCTTTTCCACAAGAAGCTTTGTTATGTATAATCCAAGTCCCGCTCCACCTACAGATCTCGCTTTATCAGCTCTATAGGTTCTGTCAAATATATGAGAAATATCTATCTCATCAGGACTGTCTACATGATTAGATATTCTGACATAAACCGCAGAATCTTCCCCTTCCTCTATACCGATGGTAAAGCTGTCTCTGGCATATTTCAGAATATTGTTAAATAAATTACCGAAGACTCTTGAGAGAATCTCCCTGTCTGCCATAATCCGTATGGTTTTATCAGGAAAGTCCACCTCCGGCTCCAGCCCCTTCTCCCTTATCAGTGCCTCATTCTCAATAAGAAAATCCGTTATGAAGCTGATCAGGTCAATACTTTCAAATGTAACATCCCCGACATCACTTTCAAGCACAGACATCTCGAAGAATTCATCTACCATCTCCTTCAGCATATCCGCCTTTTTTCTACTGACCTCCAGGTACTGCTTCCCCTTCTCTGACAGATCCTCTTTTTCAAGCATTTGCAAATTCCCCTTCACAACTGTTAGAGGAGTCCTTAAGTCGTGGGCTATATCGGAAACTGACTGCTTTAGCTGTCTTCTAGATCTGTCACTTTCCAACTTCAGTTCTTTCTGGTAATCCAGATTCTTATTTATCTCTGAAGCAACTCTCGCAACACTTCCGCTGCTGAGGTCAACTCTAAGCTGTCTGTTATAATCTTCTTTTCGGGTTTTCCTAAGCTCTTTTACTATACTATCCAAATTCGCCCTTATAACCAGAAGCCTTATTATTAAGACGAGACATATAATGGCCAGTATAATAATGATACATATTTTCATCATATCTATCCCTTATTATCCCTTAGTTTATATCCTATTCCCCATACAGTTTCTATCACTTCTTCTCCTGTTATTTTCCTGAGTTTATTTCTAAGGTTACTCATATGTACATTGATGGTATTATCCTCATAGATATAATCATCATTCCATACTGATTTATAAAGGTTAGCCTTGGAAAATGTTTTTTGCGGATTCTCCAGAAAGAGCTGCAACAGATGCCTTTCCTTGGCAGTCAATCTGATTGGCATCCCCCTATAGCTTACAGAATTACATTCTGGATTCATTTCTATACCATTATATGACAAAGTACTTTCATCTTCTTTAGTCTCTTGACCGCTTCTCCTAAGTACTACTTCAATTCTTACCAGTACCTCATCCATATCAAATGGTTTCACTATATAGTCATCGGCACCCATCTTTAATGCTTCAAGTCTTGTATCCTTTGAGGACTTTGCAGAAATAACAATAACCGGGGTATCTTTTATCCCGGTTGCTGATGACTCTCTTAACTCTCTTATCAGATCATTTCCTGACTTATATGGAAGCATCATATCCATCAGGATAATATCATAAGCCTCTGTCCGGATACAGGCAGAGGCTTCCCTTCCATTACATGCTTCAATTACTTCATATTCATTTTCAATCAAAAAGTCCTTTAGCAGGGTTCTTATTTCCCTGTCATCTTCTACTATGAGCACCCTTCTCATGTATTATCTCCCTTTTAGTAGTCAGTGAAAGAATCAACCGCATATTTCAGTATATAGTCATCTCCTTTATCAAATATACCACTTATAAGTTCCTGTGTCATAGGAATTTTTTCATCAAAAGGTGTTCTTCCCACATGGTCCGTAAATGTATCTATAGCGACCTCGCCACTTGGAAGCAGGTTCGGCACAGCCGAAAAGCTTACTCTTCCGCTTGAAAGCTCTACTCCTTTCACTGCCTGACAAGAGCTGTTAGACCTTGTAGTACCCATAATCTTAACATTTGGAAAATCTCCCATAACATATGTCATATCATCCCCGGCACTTACACAGTGATTATTCACTAGAAGGATTATATTTCCATCAGCCCAGAGGTTTTCTCCCTGATAGGTAAAGAGGTCTCCCTTTTTATACATACCATCAGCGTCTCTTTCGAAGGATGCAGTATCTTCATTTATAACAGCACTGTAGTAAACACTGTGTTCCCCTTCCGGTGCAAAGAGACATGCCACACCTTCCACGAAGTAAGGACTGCCGCCGCCATTGCTCCTCAGGTCAATTACTATATTCTTAATTCCTTTCGATTTATAATCCAGCACCTGTTTTCTAAGCTCATCTGTCATTTCAGTATAGTCGGCACCATTATAAGTTTCCTGGTCATATGCCATCTCACTGATACGTATCATAACCGTATCCCCATCTATTTCCTGCCACTCAAGATTACTGATATTGATTCCAGCATCAAGCCTTTTTATAGTATCATACATTCTTGGGAAATATGCACTCAGACTCGGAGCTGTTACAGTTTCCTCAATACCTTCATCATTTAAAAATGTAATTTCAGCTGATGGGGAAGACTTTTCATCTGCCGGCACATAGGTTTCACCATAATTCATACCCATGCCGATTCCTGCAACATATACAGGCTGATAAAACTCTTCATTTTCACGTACCGGATACTGCTCAAGGTAGTAGCTTAATTCTCCAAAGTATTCATCGATAGGCTTACCGTTCCATTTAGTAATGATAGTTCCATTTTTTATTCCTGCATTTTTTAGAGTCAGCCTCTCGGACTCTGCGTTTTCACTGAGAAAATCATCCTTTATCCGATATATTCTCATATCGTCCTTCTCATCATTTGTCACATTATAAGAATTATCATAACCTTCAACATTTACTGCCGCATATTCTCCGGAGCTCAGCTTTATAAGAGAAAGTCCATAATCATTACCGTAGGATTTCATGAAAGCATCCAGAAAGAGATCATCCCTTTTCATCTCATATCCTACATGTCCATCGTAGAATTCACCGGTATATCTCTGCCAAAGTTTGTAATTCTCTACATGATCCTGAGTTTCATCAATCTCCTTAAATAGAGGATGATATATTTTATACAGTTCATCAAAATCAATACCCTTTTCCTGATCTAACACATAGTGCTCCTTCATAGTAGAAAAGGCTTTTTCAAAATCATCCAGATATGCGGACTTACGCCGTTCAGGAATAAACAGAACTAAAGCAAAGCTTATTGCTGCACAGATTATCCCAGCTCCTGCCAGAATCCTTTTAACTCCCTTTTTACAGGCAAATAGTGACACTATGCACACAAGTGCTGCTATATACGCTCCGGTGTAATAAACGCTGAAACCTGAGATTATAGTCATTATTATCAGAATAAATAATGGTGCGGCATACACAAGTCTCCA
>DOVG01000104.1 GCA_003520205.1 Lachnospiraceae bacterium | reverse complement strand
TTTTGTATAAAGGAAAAAATTGATAAACAGAATATTGACATTATCAAATAGAATGGTAATATACTAATCAAAGGTGAGTCCTACCGATTTAAGTGGAAACTATAACAGATAGTCCTCGCTGATGGTGTGGCTATAAACTAAAGGCTGTGTACATTAGTACACGGCCTTAGTTTTTTAGGAGATAGTTTAATGAAGCAACTTAAGTTATATCAGGTGGAAATGAAATATGTCCGAAATCTTCATAATGCGGATGACCGTGTAGAATCCGTGTCTCCTCAAATTGGAAAAGCCAATAGATTATATTAATTTGAAATGTATGGTTATCGTAATACACAGGTAATATACAGCACCTCCCAGAACCCCAGTATTTATGCTGAACACTGTTTTAAAGCAATGATATCTCAGGGGAAGAAGCCTGTATAGGCACATGCAATAACTAATGAAGGTTCGAAATATACAGCGTTTGGTGTTGGCTTCATTGAGGACAGGATGAGTACGGTGATTCGAAAAAAGTGAAAAATATGACGAATAACTTCTTTACTGGATAATCCGGCAAGGAAGGTATTTATATGTAAAAACATAAAAAAGAAATAAAATGGAAATATAATGGATATAATGCTTGATTTATCTTACTTCGCCATATAAAATGGAAATAAATATAACAGATTAAGGAAAAGGAGGGCGCTATATGACTGTTGATGAGATGATTAAACTTAAGAAAGAATTTGGTTTCTCGTATCAATATATATCTGAAAAATCAGGAGTTCCTCTTGGTACTGTTCAGAAGATATTTGGTGGCTTCACTGAAAGTCCAAGATACAGTACTCTTAAAGCTCTCAGCTCTGTTTTTGAAGACATGAACATGGATAAAGATATGGTTATGGAGACTAGTCATTATAATGTAGGTACATCGGCTATACAAATCGACTCATATGAGAATAAGACTTTGGAGGATTACCTTGCTCTTCCTGAGGGAACAAGGATAGAACTAATTGATGGTGTATTCTATGATATGGCGGCACCAACATTTGTCCACCAGAGAATAGGGGCGATGTTATTTTATGAATTTGAAAGATTTGTTAATGAAAATGGTGGATCTTGCATTCCGTCTATCGCACCTACTGATGTGCAGTTAGACTGTGATGATAAGACTATGGTTCAGCCGGATGTACTGGTGGTATGTGATAGAGACAAGATAATAAAGGCTCGTGTAGTTGGGGCACCTGATTTGATAGTAGAGGTTCTTTCACCTAGTAATTGGTATATGGATGTTATCAGGAAGAAAAACAAATACCAAAATGCAGGAGTAAGAGAGTATTGGATAATCCTTCCGGATGAAAAAAAAGTACTGGTTTATAATTTTGAAGAGTCCTCTGATCCGGTTGAATATACTTTCAAAGATCGGGTTCCAGTTGCTATCTGGGACGGAAAATGTATTGTGGACTTCAAAATCATCTACAGTAAGATAGAGTTCCTTTATGATTAACTATCAATAAAAAGGTAAAAGGTATTATAAAAGGTCGAAAATATGAATAAAACAGAACCGGAATATTCTTATGAACAAGGATACTAAAATAAAAGTTTAAGTTCCACCTGAATATTTTTATCTACGAGTTTTGCAAAGCTATCTCCATCAGACGGGCTGCCTACAGCTGTTCCATAGTGAGTGGGAATAACAACCTGCGGCTTCATTTCGTTGATGAGAGCTGCACCCTCTTTATAATTCATGGTATAGAATCCGCCGATAGGTATCATAGCTACATCACATTTAACGGCCTTTGCCTCGTCGATGTCGTCAATATCTCCGGCTATATATATGCGGGTTCCCGAGATATTAATTATATATCCGCACCATCCGCTTTTTTTGAGATGGAAGGGCTTCATTTTATTATACATGGCAACAGTTTCGAAGCTGAGACCATTTATCGAGTAGGATTTTCCCGGTTCGACGGGGTAGTTTATTCCGGCGGCGGTATTTTTTCTGACGCTTTTGTCCATTGTCTGAGGAACAACAAAGGTCGTTTCACGCTGAAGAACCTTGTTTATATCATTAAGGGAATAATGGTCATAGTGATCATGAGTCAGAAATATAAAATCAGCATCGCCGGTTTCCTTTGTTATCTGAAATGGATCCACATATATAATAGTTCCGTTTGCATCGATTCTTATACTGTTTTGTGCATTTACCGAAATATATGATACATCCATAGCGTTAACCTCTACATAAAATTTTCAGGAATACGTTTCCCGCAGACAGGAAGATATTATGACTTTTATGTTATAGTAGCATATGTTTTTTGAATATAAAAGTATTTTATATCTGTTTGTGATATACTTAGATTAGATTGTATAAAAGACTGATCGTAAATATAAAAAGACAAGGGATAATATAAATAAGGGAAATTTGTAACAGATGAACTGTCTCTGGTCTGCAGGACAGTATTGAATGATAATTTTGAATGACATTTTTGAACGATAGTTTTGAATGAGGGAGTATGATTAATAGAGATGATATGCTGGAGCTTACCCGTCGTATGAATCCATCCCGCAACTGTTTTGCAAGGGTTGCCGGTGCATATATGGACGAGGAAGGCTACGATAATGGTACATTTAATATTCATTTTGGTAAATTGTCACAGGCAGAAATCAGAAGAAATCTGGAACTGGCAAAGGCTGTTCCTTTTGCAAAGACAAATGAGCAGCTTAAGGACTACAGGTTTCCCAAAGGAGCTGAAAGACAGAAAGGTATGTGGTCTTTACTATCCGCGTTGAAGCAGGCAGAGCTGAAGGATGATGCCCTGCTCAGTATATT
>DOVG01000128.1:2031-2858 GCA_003520205.1 Lachnospiraceae bacterium | reverse complement strand
ATGATAAAATTGTAGATGTACTTGTTGAAGTAAATTATGCTGAAGAAGATTCCAAGTTCGGAATCACTAAGGATACAGCACTACCTTTTATAAAAGAAGTAGCTGAAAAGTTTCCTCATATAAGGATTAAAGGTCTAATGACTATAGCTCCTTTTGTCGATAATCCCGAGGATAATCGTGGTATCTTTAGAGGTATGAAACAATTATTACTTGACATAACATCGGAAAACATAGATAATGTTGATATGAACGTTCTTTCAATGGGCATGACAAATGACTATATAGTTGCAGTCGAAGAAGGCGCAACTATGGTCAGAGTTGGTACAGCCATATTTGGAGAAAGAAATTACAATTTATAAATGATGGGAGAAGAGTATTCTTATGGCTAGTGGTAGAAAAAGCTTTCTGGATCATTTCAGATTAATCGATGACGATGAAGATTATGAGGATGATGATGACTATGTCTTCGAAGACGAAGATGACGATGATGATTTCGAAGACAGTTACAGAAGAAAAAAGGCTGCTCCGCCTAAACCGGCACCAAAGGCTGCAAAACCTGCTCCAAGGCAGACATTTAATCCACCTGCTCGTGAGCCAAGAAGGTCTGTAGCTACTTCAACAGCAACAGATAAACTTGTATCTATAGATGGTGGCGCTAAGAGGGCATCTAGAACAGCAGCATCTAATGAAGTATATGTTATTAAACCTCAGGAATTTGATGATGCTCAGACTGTAACAGATTTTCTTAAAAGAGGAAGAGCTATAGTTATCAATATGGAAGGTCTTCAGCTTGAACCGGCTCAAAGAATTATAGATTTTATAGGTGG
>DOVG01000128.1:0-1915 GCA_003520205.1 Lachnospiraceae bacterium | reverse complement strand
GTTCCAAGTAGTATAGAAGTTTCTGGTGATCTCAGAGATGAGATTTTAAGCAGCACCGGTATATCTCCGCATTTAAGTTAGTCATAAAGGGGGATATTATAAATGCTTACACCTGTAGATATACAACAAAAACGTTTTAAGTCCGGTCTTGGATTTGATAAAAAAGACGTTTCTTCATTCTTCGAAGAAGTATCCAGAAGTTATGGAGAACTCTACAAATCTAATGCGGAATTAAAAGAAAAAGTTATTACTCTTACTGATACTGTACAGCATTATAAAGTTAAAGAAGAGGATCTAAATAAGACGCTTCTGAGGGCAGAGAAGAATTCTCAGGAGTCTGTTTCTAATGCAGTAAAGACAGCTAAGAATATCGAGATGGAAGCAAACTCAAGAGCGAACGAAATTATCAAAGAAGCTAAGGATGAAAAGGATCGTCTTGAAACTGAGATAAGTGACCTTAGACGTAAATATGCTGAGTATAAAGCCAAATATCAGAGGCTTCTTCGTGAACATATGGATTATCTGGAATCTACTGATTTTGATAGAGAGGCAGAAGATTTTGCCAGATCTAATCCTAAACCGGAACCAGAGAAACCAAAAGAAGAACCTATGTTTGGTGGCGACCCTCAGATGAGAGAATCTTCTGGAAGTAGTCTTGGCAGTGGCAGAATCGCACTTAAGAGTACACAGAGTAATTCATCTAATGTATATGGTTCTACACTTGGTGGTAGTGGAATTGATCCATTTCTTGAGAATTTCTAAATATAAGTTTTAAAAGTTATGAAAGGAGTCTTTAAAGACATGTCTGTTTTATATGATGCTTTACCTGTGAATTATGAAGGTAATCATATATATGACATAGCTTATTCAGATAACTTTGAAGGACTTAAAGAATATTTTGATAATACTATATCCGGTACCAGAAAACTATGTATAGTATCGGATTCTAAAGTAGCATCCGTTTATATGGATGCTATTTTAGATATATCAGAAAATAAGTTTGAAAAAGTAATAAGCTACGTATTTGAAGAAGGAGAACAGAGTAAGAATCTGGATACAGTTAAAGAGCTGTATAAAATTCTTATAGAAGAGCATTTTAATCGTAAAGATATACTTCTTGCTTTAGGTGGTGGTGTGACCGGTGATATGTGTGGTTATGCTGCTGCGACATATCTGAGAGGTATTGACTTTATACAGGTTCCTACTAGTCTGTTAGCTGATGTTGATTCCAGCATAGGCGGAAAAACCGGAGTTGATTTCGACCAGTATAAAAATATGGTCGGTGCATTTCACATGCCTAAACTGGTTTACATAAATCTATCAACTCTAAAGACACTCGATATCAGACAATTCTGGTCAGGAATGGGAGAAGTAGTTAAATCCGCCTTGATTAAAGATAATAATTTTTATTACTGGCTTAAGGATAATGTGACTTCACTTGACAACGACATGATGTATCATATCGTATATTCCTGCAATGTCATCAAGAAAAGAGTAGTAGAGGAAGATCCTCACGAGACAAAAGGAGAGAGAGAGCTTCTGAATTTTGGACATACTCTGGGACATGCTTTAGAGAAATATATGAACTTCAGATTACTTCATGGTGAATGTGTATCTATAGGATGTATATTTGCTTCCATAATATCCAGAAACAAAGGTCTTATAAGTAAGTCAGACTGTGAAGATATAGTTGATTTTATAAGCTCTGAATTCCATTTACCTGAACTTAAGCTTAACGATGAAGATATAGATAAGATAATCAATCTGACTCATAGTGATAAAAAGGCAGTTGGTAATACAATTAAATTCGTTCTGCTTGATAAAATAGGTAATGCTATAATTCGTACTGATGTCACAGACGAGGATATGAAGCAGGCAATTGAAGAATTCTTAAAATGACATAAGTGTCAAAAGT
>DOVG01000113.1 GCA_003520205.1 Lachnospiraceae bacterium | reverse complement strand
AGATCAGACAGATCCAGCTATGCATTCCTGATGTACAGAAGGGATAAGGTAATCAAAGAGGTTGCAGAGAAACGTCTGTCGGCAATAAGAGAGTTTACAGAACTGGGATCAGGTTATAAAATATCCATGAAGGATCTTGAGATAAGAGGGGCAGGAAATATTCTGGGCTCCAGCCAGTCCGGTCACATGGAAGAAATAGGCTATGATCTCTATGTCAAGCTTCTTGCGCAGTCAGTAAAGAAGAAAATGGGCGAAGTGGAAGAGGCTGATTTTGATACATCGATAGATATTCCGATAGATGCATATATCCCGGAGGAATATGTAAGAAATGAATATCTGAAGCTGGAGCTGTATAAGAGGATATCCCATATAGAAAATGAAGAGGATGCGGATGATATTCTGGCTGAGATAGAGGACAGATTCGGAGCGGTTCCGAAGCCGGTTCATTATCTGCTGGAGGTTGCGCTTCTTCGTGCAAAAGCGCATAGGGCTTATCTGTCTTATGTAAGATATAAGGATGGATGGGCATATTATATCATTCATGATACAACAAAGTATAAGATAGATAATATAGATAAGTTTATCAAAAAGTATAAAGGAAATATGCGAATAGTTGCGACCAAAGAATCAGGATTTATGGTAAAAACATCAAGCCTGATTCAGGAAAATATGCTACAATCAATCGGAGATACGATTGATGACATCAGGAGCTTAATAAATGAAGATAAATAGTGGTATAAAAAAATACATTTCTGCCATATTGATATTTGTGCTTTGTCTGTCGGCAGCATCCTGTGGAGTAAGAGAAGAAATGACGGCATCTCCAAAGGATACAGTTTTCACATTTGACGGGGAAAATATATCCCTCGGAGAGGTGTATCTATATGCGAATACTGTCAGAGAAGACTATGAAGCAACCTATGGAAGTGATGTCTGGAATATAGATGTATCTATTGCGAGAGATAATAGTGCAAATATGGAAGATGTTACCAGAAAGGATATCATTGAGGATATAGTTCATGTTAAGCTTCTGGCTTCCAAAGCTAATGAGTATAAATGTGCGCTTACTCAGGAAGAGGAAAGTGAAGTTGCCAGCCAGACAGATGCATTTTACAGAATGCTTACTGATGAGCAGATAAAGAGCATGGCACTTGATTATGATATGATTCATAAGGTTATGCAGGAAAATGCAATAGCTAAAAAGGTTTATAGTCTTATTATAGATGATGCCGAAATAGAAGTATCAGATGAGGATGCCCGTGAGACAACATTTTATGATCTGTATTTTGAGTGTTATACAGTTGCATCAAATGGAGATGTGACCAAGCTGTCGGATGATGAGCGTGAGGCTCAGTATGAAAGAGCTTTGCAGGCGTATAATACTCTCATAAATCCTATAGAAAGTTCATATAATGACGGAACGTCTGATTCAAATACCAATGGTACCAACATAGAAGGACTGGCAGAGTACTATGGTTTACATAATTCATCTTATTATACCATGTCGCCTTCAGAGATAGAGGGTATATATGGCAAGGATATTATGAAAAGTCTTTATCAGCTGGAAGATGAATCCTATAGTCTGGTAACAGAGTCTGAATACGGTTATCACATTTTCTATATGAAAGCACTTACTGATAGAAGTGCTACAGATAAGAGAAAAAATGAACTTATAGTCAGTAAACGAAGAAAATATATCGAATCTCATTATGAAGAGTGGCAGAAAGAGGCTGATCCAAAGTTTTCCTATGAAGACAGTGTAGACTTTGATGTATACAGTAGTATAAAATTTCGTTAGGTTTTAAGTTCTTCAGGGGAAGACCGTAATGGCAGAAGAGTATGTATTAATTGATGATATAATTAAAAATCATACTGAGCGAATGATGAGTCTCAGAAAGTATTATCCGTTTTTTATGATAATGGATGGTTCGCTTGCTCAGTTTAGAGGCGGAGAATATAAGGACCTGGATATGGGATACCTGGTCCTGGCTATTCTGCGCTTTTTTATAAATGAAAACAGCTTTAATGATAAGCCTGTAAGCTACAAGGAATACGAAACTTTTGTGCGGGGAATTCTAAGAACTGCTTTTAATCTGGAAGGGGATCTGGATGAACTTATAAGATATATATTCGATAAGATACGTAACTCGGGCAGAGCTTTTGAAATGCCTTTCTTTGATCCTGTTGAGAAGGAAATGAAGATAGCCAGAGTAAGATTCATAGACAGTATAGTTAAAGAAGAGGATGTTGTATATACTATAACTGAAGAAGGAATAGAATTCTATCTGTCTACAAAGGAAGTAAAGGATGAAAGCACCATAACTACAGAACAGCTGCTTCTGGAAAAGCTTATTCGTTCTGAGAATTTCCGCGGCAGTATCGATGTTATAGAGAGAATCAATATAGAAGTAAGTCAGCTGGAGAAAAGACGGCGTGAAGTTATGAAACTGCTTCTTACAGATGTACATGCAGGAAGTAAGGCTGTAGATGAATACATGGAAAGAACCAGTCTCTGGTTTGCCGAGGAAAGAAAGTCATTTGCTAAAAATCGTGAGCTTGTTGATAAGGCGGTTAAGAAGGCTTCGTATAGTGGAGGTTCCGACACGATAAGAGATGTAAACAGGCTTTCGAATATGCTGAAGCAGACTATAGAGAATCACAGTATGCTTATTGCATCAACTGCAGAGCTGTCCCGATTCTCAGATGAGATGATAAGAAGAAACAGAACCAGGAGTCTTAAGAATGCATTTGATTTTGAAGGACTGTTAAGAAGGCTCATAGAAACAGATCGTCCGGAGCTTATGGCGTGTGTGACAATGCCATTTATGCAGATAAAAAGAGAGAAGAGCTTTCCTGTAACTATCATAGATAATGTGGTTACATCGGCATCAGATGACGGACTTAAGGGAGAGAAGAAAGAAGAACTGAAAGCGGATCTCAGCTACAGATACGAGGACGAACTTCTGAGTGAGGAGATAGGTCGTAACTTCGCGAAGCTCTTTAAAGAACTGTTAATAAGACTAACCAGATGGAAGAAGGTTACTCTTGAAGAATATCTTGCCATACTTGAGGTAAAATTCGGAAACGATATATATAAAAACAGAGATTTGTATGCATTTCTTGTTCATATCTCAGAAAAAAACAGGTACGACATAAAGGAAATGCTTAGTGAACAGGAAACATTTCTTGAGGAAATGGTTGTACGCTACATGGGTGAAGAGATATATGAATATACGGATCTTTCGTTTAGTGTGGAGTATGAAAAAGAGGAAATAGAGGTCAGATTTGAAGACAATGATGTATCAGAACTGACAGCGCTTACATTTGTATCATAAAGATTCAGACTGTATTTTCAGGTATTATCTATAGACTATGCATAAGGAGATGTGAGATGGAGAAGAGTTTGGAAAAGGCTCTGGATATATATACCGTACTGGCGACAGGAAAAAGTCTGTCGGCAAAGGATAAGGAGACAAGTGAGTTATATAATTCATTTTATTCAGATTCAGAAGTATATGATATTACCATGTCGATTATAAAAAGACTGGGACTAAAGCTGTATGAATATAATGATTCCATTTTTGTGTCTGCTGGTCATGGTAATAAGGTTTTCGGATATACCAATGATGATCTGAAGAAGAAGATGGGACTCAGACTTAATAAAGAGCTTTATATGGTATATTTTATAACGTATGAAGCCTTGCTTCAGTTTTATAAGACATCGGATACTTATCAGATCAAAGATTATATAAGAATAGATGAACTGATAGAGGCTGTGACTAATGATCTAAAGAACTTCAGTACTTCTATAAGTGCAGTGGATGAAGCTGAAGGAGATAAGGGTTCATTCAGGGAAATTGCTATTCTCTGGGACGGTCTTCCACCTATGATATCCGAGGATAAGGATAGAAATAAAGCATCCAGGGGCTCCAGAATGGGATTTACTAAGATAGCAGCTAATTTTCTGACTGGTGAAGGAATCTTTACAGCTGTAGATGACAGACTTTATCCAACAGACCGTTTTCATGCTATAGCAGAGAATTATTTTGAAGATAATGGAAGCCTTATATATGAACAACTATCCCGGGGAAAATCTGTAGAAGAAGCAGATCCGGGAAGATTCGGGGAGGATAAAAATGCCGAGTATTAATCGTATAAGAGTTAATAATGTAAAATACAATTTCGGCACTCAGGGATACGATGATTTTTCTATGAGAATGTACGGACGAAATACACTCTATGACCTTGCTAACGGCGGAGGTAAGAGTGTTCTTATGCTGCTTCTTATGCAGAATCTTATTCCCAACTGTACTTTGGATGATAAGCAGCCTATAGAAAAGCTTTTTAGGGATCCCAGTAATACAGTAATACATTCCCTTATAGAGTGGAAGCTTGATCAGTCCGACATAAAGGACGGAATGAGATACATGACAACGGGTTTTGCTGCCAAGAAGGCATCAGGCTCTGAAGAGGTTGAGGAGGAGCATACCGCTCAGATAGAATATTTTAATTATGTGATCTTCTATAGAGACTATAATAAGAATGATATTATTAATCTTCCTTTAGAGAAGGACGGCGAACATATATCTTATAAGGCGCTTAAGAATTATCTGCATGATCTTGCCAGAAGTGACAAGAACATGCTTGTATATATATTTGATCGTAAGGGTGAATATCAGAAATTTATAGCAGAATACGGACTTTATGAAAGTCATTGGGAAATAGTTAGAGGAATTAATAAAACTGAAGGTCATGTAAGAACATATTTTGAGACAAACTATAAAACCACCAGACGTGTTATAGAGGACCTTCTTATAGAAGAGATAATAGAGAAGGCGTATGTTACAAAGACCAGTCGGGAGACAGGTAAAACTGAAAGTACGGCACGACTGCTGCTGACTATTCAAGAGGAATTAAGGACGCTGTCAGAGAAGAAGAAGGATATACGTATCTATGATTATGAGAAGGAACTGCTTACTCTTCTGATAGACAGAATAGAATCCTTTGCGTCTCTTTATCAGAAAAAAGATGAAGTTACAGAACAGTTTGGAAGAATCTATATAACACTTGAAAATGAAAAAAAGAATCGTGAGAATAAACTGCAGGAGTTAAGAAACGGTCTTGCTGAATCAGAGTCGGAGGTAAGAGAAGCAGAGATAAGGATAGAGCTTCTGAAGATTTTAAAGGATATTTACGAAGAAGAAGAACTAAAAGAGAGTATAGATACCCAGAAAGGGCTTAAAAAAGAGGCAGATAACAACATATCTATGCAGAAGGCTTTATTAAATGAGAAGCTTGCCTCAAGAGAATATAAGCTGTTAAAAGATGCTGAGACAGAACTTGCTAAACTGGACAGTATGAAGGATGATGCCCATAAAAAGAGTGACATATATGCTGTTGTATCAAATATACGCAGAATTATCATGGGAGAGATTGAAAAGAATAGTAAGAAATGTGATGAGATAAAGCTGAGATTATCTGAGGTAGATAAGGAAAGCCAGTCGAAGAATAAAGAACTGTCAGAAGCGTACACCGAGATAGCTGTGCTGGATAACAGAAGAGAGTATCTGGACACAGATATAAAGCGTTTTGATGAGAGCTACGCGAGTCTTCAGGACAGCTTATCGAATCCGGTAATAGGAAGTCCTGTCAGTATAATCGAAAAGAAACAAAGAGAGATACAGGGATTTGAGACAGACATAAAGGAAACAGAGGAACGTATCAGTGTACTTCTGGATGAAGAAAAGGAAGCTGAAGCAGAGCTTAAGAGTATACTGATGGAGATAGGAAGTACTGAGCTTAAGAAGAATGAACTGGAGAGTCTTCAGGAAGAGTATAAGCAGGTAAGGGATAAGAGAAAAGCAATCAGTTCCATTTATACCGGAGATGCGTCTTCCGATATGACTCAGGTCGAGGATAAGCTCAAGGATCAGAGTTCAGAACTAATAGTAAAGCTTCATGAGATGAAGAAACGTCTTACGGTTCTTGAAAAAAGAGAAAAAGAAATAAGAAATGGAAGACTGATGGCACCAACCAGAGGGGTTGAAAAGCTTCAGGAATATATAGCTACGAGACATGGTGCAAGTGCTATGTTCGGTATGGACTATGTGTCCAGTCTTCCGGATGATATGAAGAAGGAACTGCTTACAAGAGTTCCGGGAATAGCCTATGGACTTGTTGTTGAAGACCTGGATAAACTGATGGTAGATACCGGACTTACAGAACTGGATATTGATGAGCAGATAGTACTTTATGATAAGGATACGCTGTCGACTATAAGTCTGGGGGAAGAAGCAGGTATCGGTATAGTAAGACATAATAAAGACTTCTATATCAATCTCTCTGCGGTTCAGTCAAGACTTGGCGCCCTTGGTGATGAAATGAGACTTATGGAGGAGGATATCAGAAGTAGTCAGTCAATGCTGGAAACCCTTCGTGAGGACATGGATTTTGTAAGACTGTATATAGATAAAAATTACGACAGTGTTGAAACAGATCTGGCAGATACAGTAAAGAAGCTGGATGAATTAAGCGCTAATAGAAACAGACTGCTAAAGAAAGAATCACTTTCGGCAGATGAGCTTGATAAGCAGAGAAAGAAGATAGAAGAGCTTACACATGAGATAGAGGTAAGACTTGGTGATATATCCGTTTTAAATGATATAGCAACAGCAGAAGATAATATATCCAGACTTAAGAAAGAAAAGGTGGATATATTAGAAGGCAGGAACTCTCTTACAGAGAGAACTAAAAAACTTGAAACTGTTATCGAAGAATTAAATATGAAACGACTGGAATATTCAGATAGACTTAAGTCTGTCGAATCAGAAAGCAGTGCGCTTCAGGCTAAATGGGAAAACAGATATTCGATGTATTATTTGGCTGATGACAGCTTTGAGAGAATGGATCAGGATCTGGGTTCTCTGGAGTTACTGTTTGATCAGGCTCTTGGAGATACATCTGGAGGAAGAATGGCTCTTGAGAAGGAAAAACTTCTAAGAGACACTCTTGTAAACAACATAGCGCGTGCGACTCTGGCGATAGAAGAACTGGGAGTTGATCCACAGTTACTTGAAGAAATGGACAAAAAGGGAGAGCTTGTTATCCCAGGAGACGAGCTGATACAGGAGATAAAAAAGAATTCTGATAATTTTCAGGAAAAGGCAAAGCTGATTGATAAAAAACTAAGAGAGCTTGAAGATGGTTTATCCAGACTTTCGGGTAAACTGGAGTATGCCAGAAGAAGATTTGCAGAAAAGTATGGAGAAGAAAGTACAGCTCTTATGGAATCTGTAAGAGAATATAGTGAGTCATATCAGGATAAGACTATAGATGATATCATACGGGAAACGGATGGTATTCTGGATTTCAGGAAGAAGGAACTTAAGAACCGTTCAGATGCTTTTAGTAGCTATATGAACGAGGAAAAGGGAAATGAAGATATCCTTAGACTTTCATCCAGAATAGTTCAGCCTGACAAATACGATCTGTCGGAGCTTATGCCTCTCAGTGACATGAGTGGTATCCGGGAAAACTTTGACCAGATGCTTCTCAGCCATGATAAGCTTGTCAAGGATATAGACAGGGCAAAGGCAGATATGATGAAGGTTAAGCTTAAAGTATATGACTCTCTCACTGAGATGAACCGAAATGAACTTGCTGCTTCTATCAGAGATGATGTTGTCAGTCCTGAAACTTCGAAGGAGGCGGGGGACTTAACGGATAATCTCCGTGAAGTTGTGAAGCTTATTGATCTGGAGAAGGACAGACTGGAGAAGAGTCTGGTTGGAATGGAAAAGCTTAAAGACAGCTTCATCGAGGAATGTGTAGAACGCTGTCTGGATGTAAGAAGTGAACTTGATAAGCTTACCAGATTATCAGAGATAACTATGGATCAAAAGGCTGTTCAGATGATAAGACTTACGATTCCTTATGTTAAGGATGAATATATCAAGGACAGAATGGCTGAATATATAGATTCCGTGGTGGCGGAGATGGATAAGAAGGAAACCGAAAGTGATATGCAGAAGTTCCTGAACAGCAGTCTGTCTATGAAGAAGCTCTTTTCTGTTATAGTTACAGATATGTCTAAGATTCGCCTCCTGCTTTATAAGAGAGAAAGAATTAAGGAGCAGAGCCGTTACCTTAAGTATGAAGAAGCAGTAGGAAGTACTGGACAGTCACAGGGTATCTATATACAGTTTCTTATATCAATAATAAATTATATAGCAGGAATGTATGCAACAGGAGATACAAAGCAGAGATCCAAGACGCTCTTTATAGATAATCCGTTTGGAGCTGCTAAGGACATATATATATGGGAGCCTATTTTCAGTCTCCTTAAGGAAAATAACTGTCAGTTGATTGTTCCTGCACGTGGTGCGACTCCGGAGATTACAGGACGTTTTGATATCAATTATGTTCTTGGACAGCAGATGACCGGAAAGAGAACCACTACAGTAGTCACAAGCTTCAGCAGCAAGACCAAAGGAGAGGAGCTTGAATATAAAGAGCTGGATTATGAGCAGCAGTCATTTGATTTTATTTAGGATGTGGATATGTACAGAATCGAGAGCACAACTATATTAACACCGCAGAATGGTCTGAATATATACCGTGGACGAACCGAGGACTCGATAACTCTGACGGAAATCAGGGGACAGGATCCTATGGATATCGGAGTCAAGTATGATGCAGATGACCTGCTTGCTACGACTTTAAGAGCCAGGCGTGGTAAAGGTATGATTGCGCTTGGTAATCTCGGTGATCCATATAACAGTTTAGAACAGGAACTGTGTCTTACACGCAGGTCTCTAAAGATTATGGAGAATTATGATTATGGAGTATGTATAAGTACTCATCAAAATGGTATAATCAGAGACCTGGATGTTTTGTCCGGAATTGCTTCCAAGACCAAATGTATAGTGGATATAAATATCCCTACATTTGATGAGAAGAAACTTGAAAGACTTGATGGAAGTGATACAATGTCAGTGCATGAAAGACTGGAACTCATCAAAATACTGCTGGCACATGGAATAGAGGTGGTGGTGAGTGTGAGTCCTCTGGTTCCGTATGTTACTGATGACAGGGACGAAATCATATATATGATCAGGGAATTATATGAGCTTGGTGTAAGATACATAGATTTTCTTGATTTTAAGATGAATATTCAGAAGGCGGTAAGGAAGTTCTTCTATACTGAATATGAGAAAAGATTTCCGGAAAGCTATAAGCTGTACATGAATGAGCAGAAGAAAGATGGCGAGCTTATAGCCAGAGACATTAGGCTGCTTCTTAAAGAGGTTGCCGGGCTCTGTAAAGAAAAGAAGATAATGTATGATACAAGACAGATAAGACTGTGGCGCAGACAATATGAGAATAAGACAGAGGGAATCCAGTTATCACTGTTTTAATTAATTATGATGAATACCCCACAAAGTGGGAATCAGATAAATCCAAGGGAGGAAAGAATTATGGATTATAACAAGGCAAGTCTTAAGTTGCATGAAGAGAATCAGGGAAAGCTGGAGGTAAAGCTTAAAGTTCCCGTAGAAACAAAGGATGATCTCTCAACAGCCTATACCCCGGGAGTAGCAGAGCCATGTAGAAAAATACATGAGAATCCTTCAGACGCATACAAATATACACTCAAGGCAAATACAGTTGCTGTAGTATCTGATGGAACAGCAGTACTTGGTCTTGGAGATATCGGACCGCTTGCGGCTATTCCTGTTATGGAAGGAAAGTCAGTTCTGTTTAAGAGATTTGGAAATGTAGATGCATTTCCTATATGTATAGATACAAAGGATACGGATGAGATAGTTGAAACAGTAAAGAGACTTGCACCTTCTTTTGGTGGTATCAATCTGGAGGATATATCAGCTCCAAGATGTTTTGAGATAGAGAGAAGACTTAAGGAAGAACTTGATATTCCTGTATTTCATGATGATCAGCACGGAACTGCAATAGTAGTTGCTGCAGGTCTTACAAATGCTCTCAAGATAGTAGGGAAGAAATGGGAAGAGACAAGTGCTGTTATAAGCGGTGCCGGTTCTGCCGGAATATCTATCTGCAAACTTCTTCAGAGCTTCGGAATAGGAAATGTAGTTATGGTAGATTCTAAAGGAGCTCTTGTAGATGGAGATCCACGCCTTAATAGTGCAAAGCAGGAGATAGCTGCTGTAACAAACAAGGATAAGGAATCAGGTAGTCTGGCAGATGTAATAAAGGGTAAGGATGTATTTATCGGTGTATCTGCACCTGGACTTGTAACTGCAGATATGGTAAGAACTATGGCGAA
>DOVG01000099.1 GCA_003520205.1 Lachnospiraceae bacterium | reverse complement strand
ATGGATTGTCATAGAAGTGGCTGCGAAGTATGTAACATGCATGAAACCTGTGAATTCTCACGATGAAAGGTATCATATGGTGTTAAAAGCCACTATTGACACCTACGTCATTATATGACATTTGTTAATTGACTTAGGATATTTTATTATGATTAAATATAGATGAAGTGGGTGTCTAAATGTACTTTTGACACTGTAAAAGTAATTTATAAAGGAGAAGGGGAAATGAAATCAAAAAAGGCCTTTTGTATTATTTTATGTTTATCAATGGTTTTTCTTATCTGTGGGTGCAGATATGATTATACTTATGATCTGACTGATTCTGTTAATCTAAAAGTTCACAAAGCAGTTTATTATACTGAGTCTGAACTGCAGCAGCTGGATCCACAGAAGAAGGATACCTATATAGAAGAAGTTCTTGAAGATGGAAATACATATTATAAAAAAGAAGATAGTGAAGTAGAGTCTTATGAGAATTATAATAAGACGAACAGTTTAGGCGTTTTAAGATCTGATATAGTTTATTTACCATGTGAGAAAATAGATGAAACGGCAGATATTAAATCCGATAATTCAAGTGTTCCTGATATGTATAACGCTGTTAAGATAAATATGAAATTTATTCTTAATGATGAAATAACAGAAACTAATGGAACGATTGCGGATGATAAAAGAATTGTAGAATTTGAATATTCGGGCAAAAATGCAGATGGTTTCTTATATGCTTATACAGATAGCGGTAAAATGGCATTAGAAGCAGATAAGACTGCTCCTATAATAAAAGGTCTCAAGAAGAATAAGTATTATAACAGAGTAGGAATGCAGAAGCTTCGTATATATGATGATATCGGTCTTAAGTCTGTTACATGCAATGGCTATGATATGACAGCGACAACTATATCTTCAAATGGTAAGACTGCTATGTACTGGTTTCTTAAAAATACTAAGCAGTATAAACAGGGGAAGAATAAGATTGTTGCTACAGATCTGAGTGGTAACAAATCTACATATACATTTCTTTATGATGATACACTTCCAACAGTTAAAAAGCTAAGTAGCTATACAAATAAGAAAAAGAAAGTCGTATTCTATGTAAAGGACAAGAAGAGCGGTATAAATAAAATTACTTATCAGAAGAATTACAGCAAAGAGAAAAAGCTTTCAAAGAAGTATATAAAGAAGGTAACAAAGGGCAAATATAAAGGATATTATAAAGTTACATTTAAGTGCAAGACACCAACAACTGTGAATTTTAATATCTATGATAAGGCCGGAAACATTAATAAAATATATGGTATATATATGAATAGAACTTATTATTAGTTTTATATGTAAATCAGGAAAGAAAGATTATAGAGACAATGAAACGAGATTTAAGAGAAAGATTAGGCAAAGAATGGCTTTTCTGTGATGGAGGAATGGGAACCTTCCTGCAGGAAAGAGGACTTAAAGGTGGAGAACTTCCAGAGAGATGGAATCTAACTCACGCGGATATTATATTAGAGCTGTTTGAGAGCTATCTGAAAGCAGGTGCTGATATTTTTAATACGAATTCATTTGGTCTGAATTCACTAAAGTATCCCGGTGAAGTGGCAGAGATAATGAAGGCTTCTGTTGAAATAGCAAAGAAGGCTCGTATAAATACAGGAAGAGAAGATGCATATATAGCTATTGATATTGGACCTACAGGTAAGCTGCTTGAACCTATGGGAGACCTGAGTTTTGACAGAGCTGTTGAACTTTTTGCTGAAACTATCAAGGCAGGAGCTGAAGCCGGAGGAGATCTTGTACTTATCGAGACTATGAGCGACAGCTATGAAGCTAAGGCTGCTGTACTTGCAGCCAAAGAATCTACAGATCTTCCTGTTATAGTTACAACCATTTATGATGAGAAGGGTAAACTTCTGACCGGAGGAACAGTTGATTCAACAGTTGCTATGCTTGAGGGATTAGGTGTTGACGCTATAGGAATGAATTGTGGTCTTGGACCGGACCTTATGATTCCTATGGTAAAAAGAATGACAGAAGTAGCCTCTGTTCCTATAGTTGTAAATCCAAATGCAGGTCTTCCTCGTACCGAGAATGGGCAGACTGTATTCGATGTTGGTCCGGAAGAATTTGCTGAAGTCATGGGACAGATAGCAGATATGGGAGTTCAGGTACTGGGTGGCTGCTGCGGAACCACTCCTGAACATATCAGAAAAACCATCGAAGTAGTTAAGCCTAAGCAATTTTTCCCTAATACCGATAAGAATCTGACAGTTGTTACTTCTTTCTGTCAAGCGGTAACAGTTGATAAGAAGCCGATAATAATTGGGGAAAGAATCAATCCGACTGGTAAAAAGAGATTTAAACAGGCTCTTAGAGATAATGATATGGATTATATCCTTTCTCAAGGACTTGAACAGGAGGATGCCGGTGCCGATATTCTTGATGTTAATGTCGGACTACCTGAAATAGATGAGCCTAAGATGATGCATGATGTAGTTACTCGTCTACAGGGTGTTACAGGACTTCCTCTTCAGTTAGATACAACGGATATAACAGCGCTTGAACAGGGACTTAGATACTATAACGGAAAGGCTATGATCAATTCCGTAAATGGAAAGCAGGAAGTTATCGAAAGTGTTATGCCTCTTGTAAAGAAGTATGGTGGTGTTCTTGTTGGTCTTGCCCTCGATGAAGATGGTATTCCGGAGACGGCGGACGGTCGTATAGCTGTTGCTGAGAAGATATATCAGGCTGCTGATAAGTACGGTATTCCCAGAAAAGATATCGTAATAGATGGTCTATGTATGACTATTTCGTCTGATTCTTCCTCCGCTGTTACAACACTTGAAACGATCAGACGAATTAGAGATGAATATAATGGTCATTCGATTCTTGGTGTTTCAAATATATCATTTGGTCTTCCTCAGAGACAGATAATAAATTCGTATTTTCTTACAATGGCTATGCAAAATGGACTCAGTTTTGCTATCATGAATCCAAATAATGATCAGATGATGGCTGCATACAGGGCATTTGTTGCTCTATCTGATCTGGATCCTCAGTGTATGAATTATATAGAAGCATATGCAAATGCTTCCGTATCGGTCATTTCATCAGGTTCGTCAGCAAGCAGCCCACAGAATAATTCTGTTCAAGGTTCTGGTAAAGAGGACAATTCTACGAATCAGACTACAGGCTCTAAACTTTCAAATGCTATAGAAAGAGGAATGGTTGGAGTGGCTGAAACAGCCATGAAAGAAGAAATCGCTACCCGGGATCCGCTTGATGTTATAAATGATGAATTAATTCCTGCACTTGATAAAGTTGGAAAAGGTTTTGAGAAAGGAACAGTATTCCTTCCTCAGCTTCTTATGAGTGCAGATGCCGCAAAAGCTGCATTTGAGGTAGTCAAAACAGCTATGGCTGGAAAACCTAGAACACTTAAAGGAAAGGTAATAATCGCTACTGTTAAGGGTGATATCCATGATATAGGAAAGAATATCGTTAAGGTTATGCTGGAGAATTATGGTTATGATGTTATAGATCTTGGCAAGGATGTTCCTCCAGAAGTTATCGTGGATAGGGCGATAGAAGACGATGTAAAGCTGGTTGGACTCAGTGCTCTTATGACAACAACTGTTGTTAGCATGGAAGATACAATTAAGCTCCTGCGAGAGAAAAAGCCTGATACAA
>DOVG01000078.1:3301-4687 GCA_003520205.1 Lachnospiraceae bacterium | reverse complement strand
AACTGAGGCAGAGACTATAGCTATAATAGATCATCATCAGGTGGCTGTAGATCTTCCGGAACTGTCTCTGGTAAGAAGTAATATGGGAAGTTGTTCTACTGTTATCTGGAATATGATTAAAGAAGAGGGATTGGACTCTGAACTGGACAGAGAATTATCTACAGCACTTTATTACGGACTTTATACAGATACAAACAGATTTACTGAAGTATCACATCCGTTGGATAGAGATATGATGGATGCTCTGACGATTAATAAGTCTCTTATAAAGGAGATGAGTAATTCCAATATATCTCTCGAAGAACTTAAGATAACGGGAAATGCAATAGTTGGAAGTGAATATAGTGAAGAATACAGATATCTGATTATTCAGGCTGCGCCATGTGATCCTATCATACTTGGTGTAGTAAGTGATTTTTCTATGGAGACTGAGAATGTAGATGTTTGCGTTGCATTTTACTCTAGTCCTAATGAAGTCAAATTCTCTGTTAGAAGCTGTACAAAAGAGGTTCATGCAAATGAAGTTGCTGAGTATCTGGCTGAAGGTTTTGGTGGTGGCGGTGGCCATCTATATAAAGCAGGTGGAGTGCTCTGGCCTGACAAGCTGAATCTTCTTGATAGTGAGATAGACGAGATACCAAAGGCATTTATCCGAGAACGTCTGGATGGGTATTTTGAGAAATACGAGATCATATATGCCAAGACTGCAGAGGTAGATATGGAAGGAATGACTCTCTACGAGAAACAGCCTCAGCATATGGGCGTAGTTAAGCTTTCAGATATTTTCGAATCTGGCACTACCGTAGAGATACGTACTCTTGAAGGTGATGTCTCGGTTCAGATAGATGCTGATATGTATCTGATGATAGGAATAGAAGGAGAGGTTTATCCTATTACAAAGAATAAGCTTATGAAGAGTTATACTCTGACAGGTGAAGCTTATAAGGGAAAAATGGAATATGATCCAAGTATCAAAGATGTAAAAACAGGTGAGAAGAAGAATGTACTTGCTTACGCTGTAGATGTAATCAGTCGGGGTGGTTCAAAAATATATGCCCGTCCTCTTAACAAATACGTCAAGCTATTTACCGCCTGGGATGAAGAAAAGTACTACAGTGGTAAGCCAGGCGACTATATAGCTATGAGAGAAGATGACAGGCACGACCTGTATATCATTCGAAGAAGACTAATGAATAAGCTTTATTCACCGTCGTAATCAATTCCATATTCGGATTTTTGTTCTTGTGAAAGCTCGGAACCATGAAGAAGGTTTCGGGCTCTTTCTTTTAGTTCATCTAGCGTATACTGATTGAAGTATCCTAACCGGACATCGTTAGACATAAAAGAACTGTAAGTTATGAATCTATCTGAATTCTTGTGATAACC
>DOVG01000078.1:0-3164 GCA_003520205.1 Lachnospiraceae bacterium | reverse complement strand
CTGGAGGTGGATTCATCTTGAATAAATGAGATATTGTTACCAGACGAATCAGAAATATCATTGGTGTAAAAGCTAATAGAAGTACTGCCCTCAAATGCTCCATTTTCAAGATTGAATCTTTGGATAGAACCGTCCTCGCAGAGTACAAGTAAAAAGTTTTGATGTTTGTCAGAGTAATACTTTATTCCATATGGTTGTCCTCCATTAGGGTGTATACGAGTTGTTACATCACCATTAGTATTAAGTAGAAGAATTTGGTTGTTGTCAGATACAGCAAATAAGTTTATTTCATCTAATGCTTCAATAAAAGATGTACCATTCCAGGAGTCAGGAGTGGCTATAGTTTTAGTGCTTTGGTTGGTCAGGTTTGTCATATAAATAGATTTATCTGAATAGTACAGCACAGTGTCCTTATCAGACAGATAAACCAGAGAGTTGATTGATTCTGGAGCTTCATCGGATGTATTGGAGTTCTTAAGGAAATCAAGTGGATATTCCTTGGATTTTTGTTCCTTGATATCATAGTAAAAAAGAGTGTCAGTGTACTTTGAGTTTTTGTCTATATAAGTGAATTCGGTTCCGTTATTTCCCAGTAGAGACTCACATTCCGGAGATGTTTCCGAGATGGTGCGGTCTGTGGTTTTTCCGGAAATTATATCGATTTCAAGAAGAGTATAATTTTCGGAAAAATATGATATGTATATTTTATTATCATATACTCCTAGAATATGAGAACTATAATAAGTAGAAGTGTCCATAGGTATTTGAATACTTCTGTAATCTTCGCTGGAAAGATTAATTATGATAAGGGAATTGTTTTCATTCTTATAGTATATGAGAGCATTCCCGCTTATATAATAATTATATGGTGGTGTACTTAGTTTACTATCTTCGTTTTTTATTTCCTGCCAATTGTCGTCATAAATATTGGGGCTGTAACTAAGTATTTCGCTAGAATTCATTTGGTGCACATATATTTTTCCATTCGAAACTTCAGCAAGATCTAAATTAGATGAAAAACTTTGAATCACACTTATAGAATCAAGTTTGTCGGAATAGTTAGGAAAAGCAAGTGATCCAGATCTTGTTATGAAAATAGGATCCGTATTCTTATAGTTCTTGTAGGCAAAGATAATTGCTTCGTTTACTTCTCCGCTATATATATCTTGTCCATTATTTGAATTCATCATTTTAAAGGAATCACCTGTATAGAATGCAAGTTTATGACTATCTTCAAAAGAAAGAAATCCATCATTAATAGAAGGCTCATTAGTTATAATATCATTATGCCACTTTTCACTCATGTCTGATGAATCAAAGCAGTATATATTGGTTTTATTAGAAATAAGTATTTTAAAATTTCCTATAGATGAATTCAGATTATCAGATGGTTCAAGAACAGATATCACTAGCTGGTTGTTATCTAACCACTGGATGTTCTTGATTATGCCTCTGTTTGGATCAGAATAAACAACCTTCTTTGTTTTTATGTCAAAACATCCAATTATATAATCGTTTAATCCTGAACTTGACGAATATATGATTTTGGTATTATCAGGAGATACAGAAATATCTGAGATATTCATGTACACATTTTTTTTATCATCTGAAGAAGCATCTGTCATAGATGCAATCAGATCCATAGTATCAGATAATAGAATGTCAAGATCAGATAAGTTCTGAGGAGGATTATAATCAGCAGGAAGAGTGGCGGTTGGTAGCTTATATCTGTCAATGACAGCTCCATCCGTCATGCTTAAGTAAAATACTTCATCTGAATCTGTTAATACATATATACCATTTTCGGATATAGAAATGTTGTCAGAGTGTATGGAAGAACTGTTAAAATCATATTCCCATATTTCAGAAAGGTTGCTTATATCTAAACATTTAAGCACATTTCCATTAATAGACAGAAGATTATTATTTGGCAAAAATTTAATATTATTACCAAATAGTCCGTTGTTGTTTTTCCTGGAATATAGTAGTTCATTAGTCTCGAGATTCCAGATAGAGAGATTTGAATTATAATCATATGCAGCCAGATAAGTTCCATTATCAGATACATCGAAGGTGGAAATATTGTTTAACATACTGTAACTGCATTCGGTATCAAATGTTGAACTGGTTTTACTTACATATGCATAGCTGGATTTGATTAATGCGCCAACTGCTTCGGGAATAATAGGTCTTAAATCCTCTTTGTTTTTAGGAAGTGACTCAAGGGCTAGTTGAATAGCGGTTATTCTTTTTTCGTCTTCAAGGAGTTTTTCAGATTCATTAGCCAGATATCTGGACTGATTCTTAAGCGCAGCTAGATAATTCTTTTGTATGCTCTTTCGACTATTATACATATAGATACCAAAGGATAGAGATAGTGCCATAGCTGCAGCAAAAAGAAGCGTCATGTGACGGATGGTGTACTGTCTCTGACGATTTATAAGGTCATCATATGAACATCCAATGAGTGTAGATGCAAGACGAGGAAGTTCTTGTCTTCGCGCACGTCTTATAGGCATACGATAATCGCATGACAACGGCTCCAGAGCTGTTCTGATGATTTCAGGTTGCCCGTAACTGTTATATACAGTCCTTTCGTCGCTGAGAAGGATTGGGGGAATTACATCTTCCGGTTCTCCATCTACGAGAACGGTTAATACCTGTCGTTTGGAATGGGTTCTTAGGAAGAATTCTATCTCGCGGGATACCCATATAGATTCTTTTGTTTTGGTTGAGCATATAACTATCAGATAGTCAGAATGATTGAGAGCTTCAGATATGGTATCGCTGAGATTACTGGTGATAGGAAGCTCATTCTTATCTCTGAATATTCTTTCTATCTTTTTTAAACCTGTGGCCTTCTGAATCTTTGGCGGAATCTTATAATGTTCCAGCTCGCGCTGAATCATATCAGCTATACGGCTATCCTTTACTTCATGTTTATAAGATATAAAAGCATTATAATGAGTGCTCATTTCGCCCCTCCACAACGAGAATTATCGGATACTGTGTGTTTTTTGTTATTTTCAGAAATAATTGTAATTAAAAAAATTGAAAATGTAAATAGTGGAGTGGGTTGTAATTGCCAGTAAAATGTATCTATGGACTTATATTTTGGGGGAAGTGATGGATTTATTGCTAATGGAAGTGGATTTTTTCCTATA
>DOVG01000064.1:4099-5389 GCA_003520205.1 Lachnospiraceae bacterium | reverse complement strand
TCGCTTCGCGACAATTCTGTGCTTCTCTTCGTTCGCACAGGCATCCCTCACTTTGTTCGGGAGCATCGATTTGTATATCAAATCGATACCTATTGTACCATATCTCCCTTGGAGATATGCAATCCTTGCTTCGCAAGTATTGGCTGCATTTCATGCAGCGTATCCTCCCTTCGGTCGGAGCATCGATTTGTATAACAAATCGATACCTATTGTACCACATTATTGATTTAAGTTCCATAAACAATAGTAATAACAACATCTGAAGTAAATTCCATTCCTTCTACGGGATTCTCAACCCCACCCATTGTCAGTGACTTAACAACTGTTTTACTATTTTGTTCTTTTGAATAAACCTTTATAGGAATCATTTTAGGATTTTCCCGGTATTTATCTATTTGTTATTTTCTTTCCACTCAAATGAAATATGATATTCATCTATCTTATCATCTGCGGTCAGCAGACTCTTTATAGTCTTTTCAGTGTTTTTTTCAAGCTGATCCCAGAATTCTCTGTTACCATTAAGCTTCTCTTCTTCGCTCTTTTTTAATTCTCCTACAAACTGAGCATAGTCTGTAAGCTCAGAGCTTGTGAATATGGACTTTTTAACATCATAAGTTTTGAAACTGCTCTCATCGAGTTCGTGAGACAGAACCTTCGGTTCCGGAAGATAGACTATAATATCCTTCTTCTCATTATCAACATCATATTCTATTTCATCCATATCTATTCCTGCATTTATAGTTCCTGAATATGTATATATAGTCTTATCCGTAGTAAATGGAATCACTATATCAGAATCTGTAAACTTCTGACTCTTCTCATATGTTCCGGCGTCAGTATAGAAATATTTATAAGACACTAACTCTCCGGCAGGTGCTATAGCTTCCTTAACGGTCTGTTTATCAATCTTAACTTCAGGCTCTATTATCTGAGCTTCAGTTGTCGCTTCCTCTGTAGTTGGCAATACTATTTCCTCTTTCGCCTTTTTTCTTCCAGATACGTTACCTACTATAAATGCTGCTATTCCTATAACTATAAGAGCTAAAACCACTCCCACTACAACTTTTATCGAAACTACAACTCTGTTATTCATTTTCAACCTCCATAAATTAAGATTTTAATACATAATAACAAAGTAAATATATCAAAAAAAGGCAGCTAGTACAATATAAACTGCCTTATCTTTGAACTTATGATCAATCACCACTTGTAGCCGAAACTTCAAGTAGTTTCTGAGATACTCTCAAAGTAACTTCAGTATAATATGCAGCTTCTTCAGTTTTCCTTTCC
>DOVG01000064.1:0-3985 GCA_003520205.1 Lachnospiraceae bacterium | reverse complement strand
ATAAAGTAAGAATTAAAGCTGCAATGCCAAGAGATGAATTACCCTGCTTTATATTACCACCTTGAACATTTATATTGTTTTCATTCATAAGCACTCTCTCCTTTTGTAACAATTCAAACAAAAAATACCCTCTATCTGTATAATACAGAAATAAGGGTATTCATTGGTGTACAAAAGGTACACAATTATTTTACTTCATATTTTTTAATATAATAGCAACTATTTCCTTAGTAGTAAGCTTATGATTCAAACCTCTTGATTGAAGTTCACCTATTATTGGCTGAAGCCTTGACATCACCTTTTTAACCGCTTCTGATTCCATAGACTTCTTAACCCATTCGACGTCACTTGCTGACTTAGCTCCGGTATATATCTGTTCAAACACATATATGCAGCCTTCACCAAGAGCTGCGACTATAGTTCCGGCTACTATAGCATTTAATACTTCGGCAGCTATATTAATTCCGGGAATAGTATTCAGTACACCCAAAGCTGTCTTTCCAACTACTCCTGCAGCCCCCGCTTCTATCATACTCTGAAAGAGACTTGATTTTTCATCAAACTGCATATCATACATTTTAGCAAGACTCTTTATCTCACCAATTTCAAGTGGAGTAAGAAGAGCACCATCTGAAAATGGTATCGGTGAAAGACCTATAGTTGCAGCAGCAAGTGTAGATGCTCCTACGAGGGAATGTGACATCATTCTTTTCTGAGCAAGTCTGTATCTTCCTACATCCTGCATGGATGCAAGTCTGCCTTCAGGCAGGTAGAAGTTCGTCGCCATAAGAAGTTCATCAAGTCCATAAGGTATGATGCTGACACTCTGGTCTATCCTATAGGTACTGGCCACTACAGGAATGATAGCTTTCAGGTTCAGGTTGGTTTTAGAATTCTTCTGGAAAGCCTCCTGCACCATCCTTACATTTTCATCCCGTTCTAACTTTGAGTAGGACTTTGTAATAACAACTATTATAGGAACACTTTTCCAAAAAGATGTCGCTTTAAGAAACATATCAACATTTCTTTTGGCAAATCTCTTGGATGTACCATCAATACAGTACCATATCATATTTATCTGTCTGTCTAAGCCATTATTATTTTTTACAGACTCCTTAGTCCATTTCTTGATTGCATTTATAGCCTTAACCTGATTCAGATATCCATATTCAAAACCAATAGTGTCTATAAGCCGAAACTGCAGATTTGGTCCATCATAAAGTCTGAGTTCTTTGGTTATTTCTGTCTGAAATTCACTATCAGCCAGTAAAGTTCTAATTAGAGTTGTCTTCCCTACACCAGAATTACCTATAACTACAACATTAGGCTTAGTAACAGGTGCATACATCATATTCTGATACACAGGATTCATACCCTGATTTACAGAATTCGGATTCTGATTTACAGGTTTCATGTTTTGATTCACTGAATTTATGTTAGTCTGCGACTGATTTACTGTATTCTTATTCTGAATATCCATGTACACACCTCCACTTCTTTCAATTAACTATACGATAAAACTTATATTCTAGATCAGCTTACCAAGTATCTCATTACTTCTTGCTACAAACCTTGTGAGTTCTTCAGCTGTAAGCGGCTTGTTAGCAAGAATAGCCAGGTCATAGAGCTGACAGCAGATAGTTTCTGTAAGTTCACCCTCCGGATTATCAAGAACATACTTAACCAGTTTATTATTTGAATTAAGAATAAGTGTCTCTGCATTTGCTCCGTAATCCAGTCCGCCCATGCCGCCCATGCCGGCGTCTGCATATATTTTCATCATCTCAGCCATACGTCTGTCAGATTCAGACTGGGTAAGCATAGATGATACATTTTCATCCTTAAGAGACTCAACCTTAAGCTTGATATTTTCTTTATTAAGAGCTTTCTTAAATGTTTCCGTAAGTGAGTCTGTAAACTTCTTCTCATCCTCTTCTGAAAGAGCTTCTCCCTTGAAGGAAGCACTTACATCAGAGTCAATTCTCATAAATTTAACCTTATCATCTCTGGCTTCCATCATTGTTATATAAGGATTGTCGATATTATGAGTCAGATAAATGGCATCTATACCTTCATCCTTAAACATCTGTATGTAGTTAGCCTGTGTCTCAGCATCGGAAATGTAATAAACTGTATTTTCATGCTTATCCTTAGCTGCTTCAAGATACTCTGGAAGTGTCAGATACTTTTCTTCAAGATTTTTGAAGATCATATAATCTTTCATCTTCTCATCAAACTTATTATCTCTGAGGCATCCAAACTTGATAAATGGACTAAGATCATCCCAAAGTCCTTCATAGTCTTCCTTATGATTTTTATACATGCCAATAAGCTTATCAGCAACCTTCTTAGTTATATAATCTGAAATCTTAGCTACAAATCCATCATTCTGAAGTGCGCTACGAGATACATTTAACGGAAGGTCCGGGCAATCAATTACACCCTTTAAAACAAGAAGGAATTCAGGAATAACTTCCTTGATATTATCTGCCACAAACACCTGATTATTATACAGCTTCACTGTACCCTCAAGTTTATCCATATTCGGATTGATTCTTGGGAAGTAAAGTATACCCTTTAAGTTAAATGGATAATCCATATTTAAATGTATCCAGAACAGCGGCTTCTTAAAATCAAGGAATAAATGCTGATAGAAATCGATATAATCCTCATCCTTACAATCAGCAGGGGACTTTGTCCATAGCGGATGTATATCATTTAACGGTTTAGGAGCATTATCATCTTCTTCTGACTCTGCTTCAGAGTCAACATCTTCTTTTTTTGCTTCATCATCTGACGATTCATCAGAAGTATCACCTATAAGATCATCTTCCTCAGCTTTTTCTTTAGCTTTCTTTTCTGCATCAACTATTTTAGCCTTTGCTTCAATTTCTTTATCAACCTCTTCTTTAGCCTTATCTTCGTTTATATAGTAAATCTCAACAGGCATAAATGAACAATACTTATTTATAACCTCTTTAACTTTAAATTCATTACAGAATTCAAGAGAATCCTCTGCAAGATAAAGTGTGATAAGCGTACCTCTTGTATTTCTATTTCCTTCACTTATCTCATAAGTAAGTCCTCCATCACTTTCCCAATGAACTGCTTCAGCACCTTCCTGGTAAGAAAGTGTATCTATAGTAACTTTCTCTGCAACCATAAACGCCGAATAAAATCCCAGTCCAAAATGACCTATTATCTGTTCGCTCTGATCCTTATCTTTATACTTTTCAAGGAAGTCACTTGCACCTGAAAAAGCGATATCATTTATATACTTCTCAACTTCTTCCTTAGTCATTCCTATACCATTATCTTCAAATGTAATAGTCTTTTCCTTTGGACTGGAAGAAACAGTTACCTTAAACTTCGGATTATCTTCTATAGTTGCTTCACCCATAGAATCAAGTCTCTTCATCTTGGTGATTGCATCTACACCATTAGATATAAGCTCTCTTATAAAAATATCATGATCTGAATAAAGCCATTTCTTTATAATAGGAAATATATTTTCACTATTAATTGATAAGTTGCCCTTTTGTGTTGCCATTATACACGCCTCTTTTCTTATTTTTTCGTATCTGTTTATAATTATTATTATGACGTAGGTGTCAAAAGTACCTTTTGACACTTATGTCATAATTATTCTTTTAAAAACGTACAGCATTATGATAGTATCCTTCTGATTAAAAGTCAACAAGAAATTAGCACTCCTTAACAAAGAGTGCTAACAAAGGTGTGAGACAAGCTATAATTACGATATAAAAAAAAGCTTTACCCCCATAAAACGTAAAATCCCAGGTCCATAAGACCTGGGATTGAAGAAAGGATGGTTTTTAAGTATTATTAAGAATTAATTGCTTTTGTTACAATTATATTAACATAGATATTGTTAAAAATCAACAAATTATTTTATAAATATTGCACAAATATTAATTGTCATAAGCTTTAAATAATCATATTTTAAGGTTATTTTACACAAAAT
>DOVG01000254.1:3094-6564 GCA_003520205.1 Lachnospiraceae bacterium | reverse complement strand
TATAAAATTTCAGCAATTAATTAACTACCCGTTACAACATATGGCTGAATAGCTCCGGCAAGACTTGATGCTGGCATTGTCTGTACCCATACATGACCAGGTCCTGTAACTACAGTATTGAAAAGTCCTTCTCCACCAAATGCGATATTCTTGAGACCTTTAACTGTAACTATATCCATCTGACATGATTCTGTCATAGCTGCAAGATGTCCTGTATCAAGAACAAGCTGCTGTCCCGGCTGAAGATCATACTCTATAACATGACCATCAAACTCTGCGAAAGCAACGCCCTGACCGGATACCTTCTGCATAATAAAGCCTTCTCCACCAAAGAATCCAGCGCCGAGCTTCTTCTTAAAATGTATAGAAAGCTCTATATTTCCAACAGAAGCAAGAAAAGCTGATTTCTGGAATACCATATTATTTCCAGGACTTATCTCAAAAGCTCTGATTGATCCAGGAAAGCTTGATGCGCAGGCAATAAATCCTGGTCCACCCTGAGCCGTATATATATTCTGGAATACTGACTCACCTGATACTGCACGGCTGAACATCTTTCCGATTCCACCACCAGATGTTTCCATCTGCATATTTGGTGACATCCATGACATTCCACCACCTTCAGTTACTACTTTCTCACCGGCATCAAGATTGATGATTACTACCGGAAGAGTTCCTCCCTCAATTTGATAATTCATTAGTTAACCTCCCTTATATTACTTAATATTTATAAATCAATACTTCAAGCTTTAATACCCAAAGCATTTATTTATAAGCATATTTATTTTTTCCCCATCTGATGAAGAGAAGCCCCACAGCTTCTGCAGTAAAATGCGTGAAAACTGTTTATCTCATTACATACAGGGCAATGTATCTGAACAGATCTGTTCATTACTACCTCTGGCTGTTGTCTTTGTGTTTCAACAACCTGTGGTGCCTGCTGATAATTTATGTTTGTTCCATTTGGTGGCATAAATCGTTCATTTCCCGATGGCGCTCCACCCGTATTTCCCATATACGGCGAGCTGTATCCTCCATACACCGGAGCATTAAAACCACCGTATGGCACATATGGATTGGCAGCCGGTCCTGCCCAGTATTGTCTGTATTCCGGAGCCTCATACATTTTCAGATTTTCTTTCTTAGCTCTTAATATACGAATAATTGTTAGAACATCCGCTGCAACAACAAATACACAGAATATCATGAAGAATAATGCTCTTTGTGTCATGAGGCAAAAATCATAGAATCCATGCAGTGAACAGGCAATTAAGAAACCTGTTATCATATTTTTTCTGCATCCCGAGCGGTCACCATAGGACTTAGCATACTTTGCATTTCCATAGTAGTAACCCATGAAGATTGCACACATCGCATGAGCAGGAACTGCAAGCAGTCCTCTTTGTATTCCCGTACTTATTACTGCATTTGCCGATCCACGGAAGAGATAAAGAACATTCTCTATTGCTGCAAATCCCATAGATCCAAAAAGACAATAAATAACACCATCGAATTTATAATTAAAATATTTATTACGCCACGTAAACATATATGCAGCAAGAAACTTAAAGCCTTCTTCTATGATTGCAACTCCGAAAAATGCTGTAATCATGTGATAGATAAGAAAAGTTCCACCGAACGTTACACTTATTATCTTATCAGCTATCCATTCAAAAAACATACATGGAACTGCAGACAGAACACCCAGAGCAAATATCTTCAGAAGCAGTCCTATAGGCTCTTTTTCGTGATTATCCTGCAAGTAGATAAAGATCATCATTATTAGTGCCGGTATGACAGCTATTGCTACTATAATCAGATTATTCATATATTATAATCCAAACTCCTTATTCTTCTTTTTTGTAGGTTTGGTCTTTGCAACCCTTACCCTGTGAACAGTTATTCCGTGCTTATAAAGCGCTCTCGATGCCAGATCTCCAGTCTTTACGCTAAGCGGCCAGTTTGATTTTGCTTTATATTTGGGAACATAAACTGTTATATCTTTTTTATTATTCTCTTCTGCCGAAACAAGCTGGTCTATGATATCATTGTCGATGGCAATACATTTCTTATAATTAATATTTCTTATATTTGTTTCCTTAAATGTTCTCTTTGGCGTATTTATCTCAAAAAATGCTATCAGTACAATTAGCGGAAGAATAAGCTTTATAAAATCTATCTCTCTCATAAGTGCAAGTAACATTACCATTATCATGAGAAATATGAAAAATACAAATCCAAAAAGTATATCAGGTCTTTTGATACTGCCTATATAATGCAGCGAGGAAACCATTATCAGATATATAAGGACTACAATTGCTATTATGAGAAGACTCAGCATCACCTTAACATCATCCTTATACTTGTTTGTCTTCTTTACACATCCTTCTATCAGTATAACAATTATCATAAGCGTAACAGATATATAGAAAAATGTAAATGATGTACTAAGGGTTTCTCCCAGTTTAAAGAATTCTTTTGTCTGAGTACCTACAAGACTTATAAAGGATGCTTCAGTCTTTATATCATCTGCCCTTCCTCCATTAATCTCAAATATCTGAACGATAAGCCAAAATACAAGAAGTATGATTCTAAGGCTGTTCCTCTTTATTATATCAGCTATATTACCTTTTTTCTTTAAAGCTGATACCAGTTCCAGAAGAAACATACAACCAGTGTAGCCTGCAAGAATAATACTAGCATACAGATTAGAAACAATAGCAAGATACATAACCACAAAGTAACAACCATATCTTACCGGCTGTTTCATTATGGTCTTCTTATCCAAAGTAAGAATATCCTTTACAGAAAGCCACATAACAATTGAAGCATTTAGCATATTGGGAATTATATAATAGTAAAAACATGTAAGATCCAACCCATTAAACATATATTCGTTATTTCTGTTCTTATAACGAAATATCCAGAAATGCATCAGAAGAAAAAGCGTCGCAACAAATATATTAGTACCTCTGGACATTCCATACTTTTTCTCAACAAATGAGTAAAATGTATATATGTAAAATGTGATAAATGCACTCACTACTATTGCGTTTATAAATATATTTGCCCAGATAAAATCTTTATTAAAGGGATAAATAAGAAATGTTCCTATCTCTGCAACCAGTGACATCATCAGTTCCGGAAGAACTCTCGTCGGATTCCATTCCTTCCATACCGGATATGCATGTCTCGTAAAAGTTATATACTTCCAGTCATCTGCATCATATATTACCAGGGGATGTATTCGTGAATAGAAAATAAACATAAAAAGAAAAACCGATGCGGTAAATATAATCTTCGCTATGAGGTTCTTCTTCTCTATACTCTTCATTCTTTAGATATGCTGCCTATATTATACTAATGATGTGGGTTTCAAACTAATAGGTTATGATATAAAAACGGGAATCCTGACCGGATTCCCGAATTATTCGTCCCCGAGGGGATTCGAACCTCCGACCTACCGCTTA
>DOVG01000254.1:0-3037 GCA_003520205.1 Lachnospiraceae bacterium | reverse complement strand
TTAGGAGGCGGTCGCTCTATCCTGCTGAGCTACGAGGACTTGTAAATATAACGTCACTATTTTACTTTAAAATTCTCATTAGGTCAAGGGCTTGCGTTTTTCTAAGGTTCAGCTAATTATTTGTCGGTGTACTAATATTGCAAGGCTTTATGATTTCATATAAAATGATGTGGATAACGAAGAATACTTTGGGAGATATAGCTTATGGATTTTCAGTATATAAGAATACAAAAAAGCATCAGTTCAAATCCATTTCCTGAATTTGAGCTTTATTTCAGTTGTAATGAGCATCAATTACTACACTACTACGAACCGGAACTTGGGCTTTTTGTAGTGGAAAGTCCTATGGTAATAGAAAGGGCTATTTCCGCAGGCTATGAACCTGTATCATTTGTTATGATTGACAGTCTGGCTGATGATATGTGCACAAACTTCAGCAAACTTATCACTGATAATTTATCAGATACAGAAAATATGCATATACCGGTATATCTGGCTGATTATGAAACTCTTGCCGGCATGACTGGTGTAAATATCACTCGTGGTGTAATGGCTCTTATGAAAAGAAAAGAGCTGCCGGATATTAAGGAGCTACTCAGGGACTTTAGGAGGATCGCAGTATTTGATGATGTAGAGAATCCTACAAATGTTGGTGCTATGTTCCGTAGTGCTGCAGCTCTCGGAATAGACTCTATACTTCTAACCGGAAGTTCTTCTGATCCTCTTTACAGAAGAGCATCCAGAGTCAGTGTTGGAACTGTATTCGCTATTCCATGGACCAAAATAACTAATAAGAATAAAGACTTTGATTATTTATCTGTTCTCCACAAACTCGGTTATAAAACAGCAGCCATGGCATTATCTGACAATTCTATTAGTATTCGTGATGAACGACTGAAACAGGAAGAAAAACTTGCCATTATTCTGGGAAATGAAGGATTTGGACTTTCTGATAAGATTATTAAAGATAGTGATTATGTAGTAAAAATACCTATGAAGAATAATGTCGATTCGCTAAATGTTGCTGCTGCAAGTTCTATTGTATTCTGGGAGATTTCTTATTATTGAGGCTATGGAAAAATTAGTAAAAATAATTAAAAAAGAACCTATGCTTATTGTTTCTGTTCTGGCAGCAGCTATTTCACTTGTTATTACTCCACCTGATAAGTCTTTATTTTCAAAAATAGACTGGCATACGCTTGGAACTTTATTTATGATGCTTACAGTCCTTGAAGGATTTAAACAGGAGAATCTGTTTAATCCTCTTATTAAGGTTAGTATCAGATTTAAAACTATGGCTACCCTATCGCTGTTCCTTATCTTTGGAGTATTCTTTTCTTCTATGTTTGTAACAAACGATGTGTCGCTTATCATCTTCGTTCCACTAACTATTCAGATTTTTCGTGGCGTTGGCAGGGAAGAATGTATTCTACCGGTTATATCAATGGAAAATATCGCTGCCATACGTGGTTCTCTTCTTATGCCATTTGGTAGTCCGCAAAATCTATTCCTGTATCAACAGTCCGGATACAGTATCGGTCATTTTATGCTACATATGTTACCTCTGTCCGTAGGATCCGCTGTATTACTAATAATCTTTGTTCTTATTATGTACCGTAAGGATTTTCATAGTTCTGTGAATTGTTCTGTGGATAAATTGATTAAAGAGTGGAAGAAAGAAGATCAGAAGAAAAGACTTACATATTTGTTCTTGTTTGTTGTTATATTAGCCACCATAGTCAGCCGCACAAACTATTGGTTAATATCTGTACTTACAGTAATTATTCTTATAACACTTGTAAATCGTAAGCTGTTTAAGTCGGTTGATTATGTCCTCTTAGTAACATTTCTATGCTTCTTTATATTTTCATCGTCCATAGCTGCTAATCCGTCTATCAGAACTATACTTGAAAAAGCTGTGGCAGGAAATGAATACTGGTGGTCAATAGGACTTAGTCAGATAATATCAAATGTTCCTGCATCAATCGTTCTATATCCATTTACAAAGAACTTTGCAGGTCTTATCTATGGTGCTGATACTGCCGGACTATGTTCTCTCATAGGTTCTCTGGCATCTGTAATAAATTATAGAATCTATGTGCGTGAGTATCCTGATAAAGGAATGAAATTTATTCGCACCTTTACTCTTATTAGCTGGGCGTTCTTCATAATAGTCGTAATTCCGGGCTATCTACTCACTAAATGGCACTTTTAGTTTTATTATTTTCTCATTATGATGTATATTCTATCACTGTTTTTTCTGGGTTTATCAAAAGTAAATGCATCATAAACATTTGCTTTCTTAAATCCTGCTTTTTGGGCAGCCTCTTTTATATCATTTGCAAAAAAGACACGTTGCCTATGAACTTCTGTCTCATGTTTCACTCCTTCAGATGATCTGTACTTAAAAAATAACTGATAGTAGTGAATACATTTTTCTTTATCATATTTGTTCTTCCAGACATAAGAAAAGTCTTTTAAATCTTCTTTAAAAGTTTCTCCATCCAGTTCGGTTTCGAAGAAATGCTGTGTCTTAAGATCAAATATCAAGAGACCGCCTTCCTTCAGATTATCCCGAACAGACTTAAGCGTTCTATATAGATCATCATTTGTAAGCAGATAATTCATACTGTCACATATACTGATAATTACATCCTGTTTTTCTGACATATGAAATTCTCTCATATCCATATGAAGATACTCTATATCGTCTCTTTTTGTCTTTGCCACTTCCAGCATTTCTTCTGACAGATCTATACCTGTCATAGAAAAACCTTCATCTTTTAATAGTCCGGTCATAATGCCTGTACCACATCCTATTTCTGTCATACAGGCATTAGGACTAACGTGATTTCTATACAGCAATTGAAGGATATACTGTTCCCATTCATCATATGGAATATTATCCATCATTCGATCATATACTTTTGCAAAATAATTATAACTGCTCATAATATATTACTTATTAGGAATAAGTTTTTCTTTACCACCCATGTAAGGCTGTAAAGCTTGTGGTATATTTATAGAACCATCTTCA
>DOVG01000179.1 GCA_003520205.1 Lachnospiraceae bacterium | reverse complement strand
ACTCTAGGAATTATGTCAACCTCTGCAGCAAGTGGTCTGATCTGATCAAGCTTACGACCATCAGGACGCTTGTGATCCTTGAGAATCATCTTACGTACTGTCTTCTTCTGATACTGATAAAGAGCATCACCTAAGAATCCAAGCCACTCTTCATTATCAGCATATCTTTCTTTAAGCATTTCCTTGAATGCATCTATATTCTTTTCTCTTGTCTGCTTATCATCTGTAAATACAGCCTCTTCCATCTGTTCAGGTGGTATTACAGTCTTGATATCTTCAAAGAGTTCTTCAGGAACTGCATAGCTCTTGTATGTGAACTTAGGCTTACCACAATCAGCTACGATTTTATCTATGAACTCGATAACCTTCTGGTTAACCTTATGTGCCTCGAAGATAGCCTCAAGCATCTTCTCTTCAGGAACCTGATTAGCTCCAGCTTCGATCATGATAACCTTATACTTTGTTGAAGCAACTGTAAGGTTAAGATCTGATATAGAAAGCTGAGCTGCACTTGGATTAAATACAAGATGATCATTGATAAGTCCAACCTGTGTTGTAGCACAAGGACCATCAAATGGAATATCTGAGATAGATGTTGCTATAGCTGAACCAAGCATAGCTGTAAGCTCTGGTCTGCACTCCGGATCAACTGAAAGAACAAGACTTTCAAGAGTAACATCATTTCTGAAATCCTTTGGGAAAAGAGGTCTCATAGGACGGTCGATAACACGACATGTAAGAACTGCATTCTCAGATGCCTTTCCTTCTCTCTTATTGAAGCCTCCAGGAATCTTACCTACTGCATACATTTTCTCATTGTACTCAACTGACAGAGGGAAGAAATCAATTCCATCTCTTGGCTCTTTTGAAGCTGTTGCAGTTGAAAGAACAACTGTGTCACCATAGTGAATGAGTACTGCTCCATTTGCCTGCTTAGCAACTCTGTCAACATCGACTCTGAGAGTTTTGCCAGCAAGCTCCATTTCATACTTTTTGTACATTTTGTTTCTCCTTTTCTTTTACAGGGTTTTACCCTCATATTCGTATGACCCTGCAAAGCCTCCGAAACAACTGAAAAGATATGAAGCTGATTCAAAACAAATAGAACCTTTTCTTATGATAAAGATTCATAGCTTTTCAGTAGTCTCGGTACGCGGATATAAAACATATATCCAACCTCGCAAAGTCCACTAGAGTTTACCATAATACAAGGTTCTATTCAAGGTATTTTTATATTGTTTTATAGTTTTATGTAAACCTCTTCAGTTATCTCTTTCAATGTTTTTCCTTTTGTATCAATTATATGGTCTGCTGACAGCTTATAGAAGCCTTCCCGTTTCGAAAGCATTGTATCTATCCGATCCTTAAGCTCATCTCCGGCATCCTTAAGCAGCGGCCTTGTGTCATCATTTTTCACCCTTTCATAAAGAGTAAGACTGTCGGCCTCAAGATAGATGACTTCTCCTATCTCCTTAAGGAGTTCACAGTTTTCTTTCCTCTGAACTATTCCTCCACCGGTAGAAATAACCGAGTTGGATATCGATTTCATTCTCAGCTCTTTTAAAAGTGCTGTCTCCATATCTCTGAAAGTTTCCTCACCAAATTCCTCAAATATCTTTGATACAGACTTTCCCGCTTTCTCTTCTATCAGCTGATCGGTATCGATGAATGTCATACCGTACTCCTTAGCAAGAGCCTTTCCTACCGTTGTCTTTCCGGAACCCATATAACCTGTAAGGATTATATTGTTACCGTAAAGCGAACGACATAGATTTGATAATATAGTATCAGCTTCATCCTGAGTAACATTTACATCAAACCAGTATTCATATGCAATGATTCCCTGATATAGAAGCATCGTCAGACCGTTATCATTTTTTATTCCAAGACTGCTGAGTTTTTTGATAAAAGGTGTTTCGGCAGGATTATAGATAAGATCATAGCCATAGTCAGCCAGTTTATAGAAATCATCATCTTCTATGGCAAGACCGTCTCCTTCTTTAAGTCCCAGGGATGTACACTGAAACATAAGATACTTTCCATCGGGAATATCTTTATAATCACTTAAAGTAAGAGCCTTTACCTTGGAAAGTTCAGATGCTATGGCCTCAGCCTTTTCTATGGTTCTGTTAAGAAGATATATCTCCTCTGCACCATATTCCTCCAGCATCACACATACAGCTCTTGCCGCTCCACCGGCACCTATCACTATCGCTTTTCTGCCTGATAAAGATACACCATTACTTTCAAGAGCTCTCTTTAGTCCCGGCATATCGGTGTTATAGCCCTTATAGCCATCCTTATCCGGAACAAGTGTATTTACCGCACCAATCTTCTCAGCCAAAGCATCAATATCTACTATTGATTCCATAACCTGCTGCTTATAAGGAACCGTAATATTAAGACCACATGCGCCTGAAGCATAAAGTCCCTTTACCGCAGCGGCAATATCCTTCTCAACATGAATCGGAACATAGACCGCATTTATCCCCTTTATCCGAGACAATGTATTATGTATGATTGGTGACAGAGTATGCTCAATCGGATCACCTATAACACCCAGAATCTTAGTTTTACCATTTATATCCATCATATCCTATCCTTTAAAAAGATGACAGTTTTTCATCTGATAAAAAAACTGTCATCTTTTAGATCATCAAAATTACTTATTACATATTATTTAACCTTAACCTTCTTAACAGGAGAAAAATTACTGTAATACTTCTTACCTTTTATCTTTTTATAGGCGCGAACCTTATAATAGTAGGTCTTTTTTGATTTAAGCTTCTTGTTGACATATGAAGTCTTTTTTGAAGAAACTGTCGCCACCTTCTTGAAGCCCTTCTTTGCTTTAGTTGACCGGTATATCTCGTAGCCGGAAGCATAGCTTATCTTCTTCCACTTAATAGTAGCCTTCTTCTTCGCAGCCTTAACCTTACTTACATTTACAGTCTCCCTGGCTATAGCCTGCTTATATGGTTCAAAGTTAACTTTAAAGTTATACACCTGACCCTTTGGATTTTGATTATCAAATGAACCATTCGCTTTAATCCTTATATAATAAGTACCTTTCTTTAACAGATACTTCTTCGAATCATTAAGCTTTATTACCTTTGTTTTTGAATTAATCGCTATATTCCTGATACTTGAATATACTGCATAATCCCAACCATCATTAATACTATCAGGATCACTCATCTGAGCATCAGGAGCCATGGAGAATGAATGAATACCATCTTCAGTAACTGTATACTTGAACCAATCTTCATCTTCATTACGATATAAGCTGCCATAACAAACACTATTCACACTGATTGCATTTGCCTTTTCAAAACTGTCATTGGATTCCTGCTCCCATTTATTACTCTTAGTGAATTCAACCTTTAAATCAAATGGAGCATTATTAGTAGCATTATAAGATTCAGTTCTTTCATTTATAACCTTTATGTAATAGGTATCAGGTGAAAAGGCAATATACTGTGACTTTTCGTAAGCTATGATATTATCCTTTAATGATATTTCTTCATTAAAGCTGCCATTTTTATATACATAGAAACGCCAACCACTCTGAATATCTTCTGGTGCAGCTTTAGCATTTGGACCAAGACATACCCTGAAATATCCGGGGTCAGTTATTTTAAACTTATACCAGTGCTGTGCATCCGGACTTTCAAGCGTGTCAGTAGCTATCTTATTTATTGTTATCTCTTTAGCCTCTTTTGCATCCGAATGGCTATCAGCAAAGCAGTCCATAGAGATACCAGCTAACATAAACAGAGAGAATATAAAAGCTGCCAAGCACATCTTCATCGTTTTAATTTTCATACTTTACACACTTTCATAATAATTTATTTATAACTCGTATCACACATTCTAACATTATGACAGGCTTATAACAAGTTTATTTTATAAGAGGGCAATGCTTTATTTTATAAGAGGGCAATGCTTCGCAGGTACGACTTTTACTATTCACAGTACTTCAACAACATTATTCGGAAAACCCGCGCTTCGCGCTGTACTGTCTGCTTCGCAGACTGTTATGCCCGCACTCAGCATAGCTGAGTGTGGCTAAAACCACCTGCCACCGGCAGGTAACGCCCCCATGTTGTTGAAGTCCCTGCTTCGCAGGTACGACTTTTACTATTCACAGTACTTCAACAACATTATTCGGAAAACCCGCGCTTCGCGCTGTACTGTCTGCTTCGCAGACTGTTTTCCTCATGTTGTTGAAGTCCCTGCTTCGCAGGTACGATAAAAAAAATCACACATCCGACTTTGCTTGCAAGCAAGCACGTCAGATGTGTGATTTTTTTATCTACTGTGAATAGTAACGATTGTTCATTACTTCCTTAATCCGAGTTTCTGAACTATTGCTCTGTAACGCTCGATATCCTTACCCTTAAGGTAAGCAAGAAGGTTTCTTCTCTGACCTACCATCTT
>DOVG01000049.1 GCA_003520205.1 Lachnospiraceae bacterium | reverse complement strand
ATAATGGCGGATCAGTATGACCTTGTATGTAACGGAATCGAACTCTCTTCTGGAGCAGTCAGAAATCATGATCCTGAGGTTATGGTAAAGGCATTTGAAATGGTACGTCTGGGTGAGGACGAAGTTAAGGCTAAGTTCCCTGCTATGTACAATGCATTTTCATATGGAGCACCTCCACATGCTGGTATAGCTCCTGGAGTAGATAGAATGATAATGCTTCTTGCAGGCGAGGAGTCTATCAGAGAAATCATAGCATTCCCTATGAATAAGAATGCACAGGATATAATGATGGATGCGCCTTCTGCAGTAGAGCAGAGTCAGCTGGATGAGCTGAATATAATGATTAAACCTGTTGAGGAATAAAAAGGGACATATCATATGAGTATATCCATGATAATAATATGTGCCATAGCCGGACTTGCTATATATCCTTTTCTGAATGTTATCATAAGACGTCTCGTGGCAAAGGTCAGAAGTCGTGAAGACTATGATGAAGATGTAGACGGAATTATGAGCGCTGAAGAGAAGAAAGCATCCGAAGAAGCTAAGGTAATTGAAGCCGAAAAACTGAAGATTGGTATAAAGGATGTATATAAAGAAAGTAACGTAAAGTTTGTTGCGATTACAATTCTTGGTTTTATACTTGGTGGTTTAGTTGGATATAAATTCGGGCTGAGCATAGATACTATTATTTTCTTTATATTCTTTGCAGTGCTTACAGTGATTTCTTTTGTAGATATGGCAACTATGGAGATACCGCCGGAACTTAACTGGATAGTTCTGGGACTGGGGATAGTATCAACTGTTTTGACACTGACTGGTATTTCTGAATTAACAATAGTGCAGCGTCTGGTTGGTCTTGTATGTGTCAGTGGTTTCATGCTACTGCTTACAATCATTGTAAAAGGTGCATTTGGTGGTGGAGATATAAAGCTGATGGCAGCTGCGGGGCTGTTACTCGGTTGGAAGGGAATACTTACATCATTTATCTTTGGCCTCTTCCTTGGAGCAGCTATCGGAGTAGTTCTGCTGGCAAGAAGAAAAAAAGGCGGCAAGGAACATATGCCATTCGGTCCTTCGCTCTGCGCCGGACTTGTTGCGGCAAGCATCTTTGGAAGTCAGCTTATAGACTGGTACATAAATGTTATAAAGCTTTCTATGCCGAACACATTTGGAAATTAAAAAATCTGTGGAACTTTTTGAAGAATAGTGATACAATAACTAGCGGACTTAAAAGTCCGCTAATTTGTTTAATATTTTTAATTTTATATTATATATAGTTACTATCGGTGCGTGGCTCAGTTTGGTAGAGCGCTGCGTTCGGGACGCAGAGGTCGTGGGTTCGAATCCCGTCGCACCGATTTTTCTTTATTTAAAGGAGGATATTAAAGTGAAGGTTTTAAAGAGAATTGTTGCCGTGCTTATTTGTTCGGTATTCATTCTTTCAGGTTTTGGGGAATTACCTGTAAGAGCAGAAGAAGATACTACATCGATACCTATCGATGAGGAACATTTCCCTGATGAGAATTTCAGAAAATGTGTTGCAACGAATTCTGACACGGATGGAAATGGTTATCTTGACAATTATGAGATTCTCTATACATGGAATATGTATTGTGAGAACAGTGACGTTGAATCTATTGAGGGTATAGAATATTTCCCATATCTAAAGGGGTTATGGTGTAAAGGAAATAAAATCACTGAGCTGGATCTTACAGGCAACCCGGATATTGAAGGAGTCTGGTGTTCATTTAACCAGTTAAAGGAACTGGATTTTTCAAGCTGTCCTAATCTTACCTGGGTATATTGTTTTGACTGTAAGCTTGAGAAACTGAATGTTCGCAATAATCCAAAGCTTGCGTATCTTGAATGTAACTCAAATCCGGATCTCAAGGAATTGGATTTATCACAGAATCATGAACTCGAAAATCTCTTCTGCAGCAAGTGCGGACTTACGGAACTTGATGTATCTAACAATCCCCTTCTCTGTGAATTGACATGTTTTGAAAATCATCTTAAATCACTTGATGTATCCAATAATCCATTGATTAAAAGATTGGATATATGGTGGAATACGGAACTTGGAGATGTAGATGTTTCTAATCTGAAGGATCTGCAGTATTACAATATTGGTAACACTGCTGCTAAAAATGTAAATATTAAGAATAATAAACATCTGTTGGAATTTGTCTGCAATTATAATAATGGTATAACATCATTAGATCTGTCAGGTAATCCGGACCTGGCATTTCTCGCACTCGAATGTGATGAATATCTCCAGTCTCTGGATCTCTCTCACAACCCTAAACTTTATTATCTTAGGGCGTTTGGCTTAACAAGTATCGAACATATAGATCTGAGTAAGAATTACCGTCTATGTAAAGCATATAATGAAGGTGATTATCTGCATGAGACTGAAAATCTTGGTGAAGTTTATTCGATGACTCTTGACTATGGTGGAAGCAGTGATCCGTTTGATGAACTCAGACACTGTGTTGCGCTTGATGATAGAATAAAACCAAATGCAAAGTTTAATGGAAAAAATGTTCCGGACTGCAAGCTTGATAAAAATGATGGATTATCAGATAAGGAGAACTTTATAACAAGAGGTCAGGCTATTCAGACTCTCTATGAACTTGCAGGGAAGCCGGCAGCTCCTGCAAAGACAAGATTTACAGATGTTCCTTCGGATGCTTCCTACTATAATGCAGTTAAATGGGGCGAAGCTAATAAGATATGCTTCGGTTATCCTGTACTCTGTGATAATGAATTTAATGGTGAAGAACTTATAAACAGACAGGATTTTGCTCTTATGGCCCATAGATTTGCTGTATATATGGATTTCGGTACAGCCTTTGATTATGGAAGATCTGATTGGTTTAAGGATTCACTGGATATGGACTTCTATGCGTGGGGACCATTCACATGGGCGCTTCAATGGAAAGTTGTTCATAACGAAGATGGTGATACGCATTGTTATCCTCATGGAAGGATAACCTACGATGAATTCAAGGGCGGACTTGAGCATCTGATGGATCTCGATTCCGGAGCATCCTATGCTAAGAGAGTTGGTGGTAATTTCGGTGCTGAAGGTGATCCGGATGCAACTGAAAAGCAGGGGACAGGATATAATGGCGACTATAAGCCTAAGGCAATAAATATCGTTATTCCGAAAACATATCCCGGAACAAAAGAAAAAGATAAGAAGACAGCAACACCGACCCCGAAAGTGCCTGATGTGACACCTGCTCCTAATACACAGGCGTCGATGGGTGAAAAGGATCTATATGGTAATGAGATAGTATCTCAGCAGGAAAAAGAAAAACAAATAATTTCTTTGATGGATGAAAATGATGCAGAAGGCTCAACTTTCTCTCTTCTACGTGCAAAGCAGGCGAAGGTAACAAAGAAAAGTATCAAGTTATCCTGGAAGAAGGTGAAGGGCGCTGAGTCCTATACTATATACGGAAATAAATGTGGTAAGAATAATAAATATGTTAAGATAAAAACAGTAAAAGGAACTTCATTTACCCAGAAGAAGCTGAAAAAGGGGACATACTATAAATATATAGTTGTAGCCGAAGGCAGTGGTAAAATACTTGCTACATCAAAGACACTTCATATAGCGACTAAGGGTGGCAAAGTAGGAAATGATAAGGCTGTTAAGGTTAAAAAGACGAGGGTTAATCTAAAAAAAGGTAAATCGTCAACTATAAAAGCTACGTCAATTGCTAATTCAAAAAAGCAGAAGGTTAAAAGACATAGAAAGCTTTCATATGAAAGTTCAAATCCTTCAGTTGCGACAGTTTCAAAGAAGGGTAAGATAAAAGCTGTTGGTAAAGGAACATGCACTGTTTATGTGTATGCTCAGAATGGAATATCAAAAGCAGTTAAGGTAACTGTAAAATAATCAAGAGGGCAAGCTGAACGCTTGCCCTCTTTTTAAAAGAGAATTTCCTTTGCTGATTCGGCATCAGCAAAAGGTCCCGGTATAGTGGAAATACCACGTTTTTTATCGAAGTAATCTTTATTGAAGATTATTTCTGAACCATCAGGATTTTCAAAACGCTGTTCTGGTTCAAATGCTTTTCCGAGTATATCACTATTTATTATTTCATTATCAAATTCATTTATAATTGAATAAATATTTGTATCAAGGAATAGCTTTCCATCTTTTTCAACTATTTCAAGTCTGGCGGTATTATCACTGTCTATAAATCCATTCTTTTCATGTTTGGATACAGTGGCGCCATTTAGATATGCATTTCCGGAAACCCATACCGGAAGATGACCGAAATGATATGTTGCCAGAGCTCCCATATCAGGCTCTTCCTCCATTTTGAAGTTTGCTATCCAGTCCTCGTATGAAGGAAAGATATCGAAGCAGGTTGTTCCAACCACACTGTTATCAGGTGTGACAGGGTCTTTATGCTCTTCATCAACCGGGTATTTCTGGATAAAAATATTGTTGTAGATACGGTCGTCTCCATGAAGTATAGTCATGAAACCAGCGACTTCAGTCCTGTGTCTTATGTGGTACGGTGTATAACGCGGTTCACGCTGTCCATTTACCTCGCTGTCCACACCTGAATTGATAAGTCCAAAGGAACCGGCTATAAGGTTATGAACGATTCCGATACCTTCGCTAGGTATAACTATTGAGGATTTGGACAGAAGTATATTGTTATCTATAAGGGTCGGACCGTGACCGACTTCCACAAATACATCAGTACTGAACATAGCACCCTGTGCCGGAGTTGAGTAGTCCGGACGGGTATTATCATGAAGCAGATTCTGTGTAACTCTTGCCCCCTGAGCTTCCCAGTCAAGCCAGATACCCATAATACAATTATGTATATGATTTCTCCTTATGGTAACATCAATAGCAGCGTGAAGCTTGATGCC
>DOVG01000306.1 GCA_003520205.1 Lachnospiraceae bacterium | reverse complement strand
CTGCGAGAGAAAAAGCCTGATACAAAGGTTGTAGTAGGCGGAGCAGTTATGACACAGGAATATGCAGATGCCATTGGTGCAGACTGTTATGCCAAGGATGCAATGGCTACGGTCCGATATGCAGATGAAGTTTTTGGTGAATAACCTGTAACATATACTTTTATAATATAAAGGAAAGAATCCCAAGGAGTTTTAGAACTTCCTTGGGATTCTTATAACTTAGGGAGAGAGTTAGTTAGTAATCAATTTAATCAGTAACCTTTTCCTTGAAATTATACTTCGAATTGACGACAAATGCAACAACTCCTGATATTTGATTTTTTATTGTTCTTGTCGTATAATGTCTTATTGATTCTATCAATTTTTTAAAACTATGAAGGGACATTATGAAATTCAGATACAAGCTAGAAAATAAATTCGAAAAATATACTATACCCAATCTTTATTTAATCGTAATTATCTGTATTGTTATCGGTTATGTAATCAGATATTTAACTCCCGCTATATATGATGAGCTGCTTCTAATTCCATACATGGTTGTTGTAAAGCACCAGTTTTGGAGGCTCTTTACGTGGATTTTCACGATTCCATATGAATTAAGCGGTTTAATGATCCTATTTCTTCCTATAAATTTATTCTTTTATTATTCCTTGGGAAGATCTCTCGAAAGCTACTGGGGACGCTTCATGTATAATCTCTATGTTATAGGTGGTGCAGTCTTTACTGATATACTTGTTGTTCTAGGTGGTATATATTACTATTATTTAAGTCCGTCGGCACAAACTCATATAATGCAGTTCCAAAACGGACAGTATGGAGATTCGGTATATGCTGCTTTAAATGTAACTCACTTCATGCTTATTAGTATATTTCTTGCTTTTACAGTAGTAGGCGGAGATCATATGGTTTATCTGTATTTTGTAATTCCTCTGAAAATGAAGTGGATGGGATATTTAGACCTGATTCTTCTTGCTTATTATTTCCTGACAGGCGGGATTTTTACAAAACTCATAGTAGTAGGCTCTGTCGCAAATTATTTCATATATGCATATCTTAACAAGAGTAAAACAATGCCTACTTTAAAGGACAGAAAAAGAAAGCGGGAATTTGTTAAAGCAACTCAAAGAGGATATAGCGCCAGACGTCGTCAGGCTGCTAATGGAGAAGTAATTAGTTATCCGGGCGGCTCTATAATCCCACCGGGAACCGGTAATCCTGAAGGTATTACTATACATAAATGTGCTGTATGTGGAAGAACAGAAGTATCTAATCCGGAAATGGAATTCAGGTTCTGTTCCAAATGTGATGGCAATTATGAATATTGTTCTGAACATTTATATACTCACCAGCATGTACAGCAAAGTAATTATGAAAGTCAAACTAACAATTAAAGAGAAGAATTATGAAAAGAACATCTAAAATATTATTAACAGATATAAATGCGGATAGAGACAGAGAAAATTCACTAATTAAGTATCAGAAGCTTATGGCTGCCGCATTTACAAACTATGCAACTATTAAACTGTCTCTTAACCTTTTTACTATGTATGAAATGTCTGAAGAGATAAGTCTGGACAGAAGAGATGAGATAGAGGGATATATAGATACAGTTGATGCAGCTATAAGAAGCGTATATATCGATAAAGAAAGTGTCGAATCAGAGAATTACAAAGCCTGTCTTGATGAAGTTATAAAGGCACGTGATTCCATAACTCGTAAGATGAAGATTCTTACAGCTTACACAGATGCTTTTGAAATATATGAATATATAATTAACAGGCGTGAACCCGAAGTGCTTGGTACAATAGATGAAAGTATTGATGTGTCTGCACTTGCAAATTCTATGTATGAATTTGTATTTTCGGAAAAAGATAAAATGCTTGTTAATACAAGAATTCAGGAATTTATAGCACAGCTTCCGGTTAGGATGACAAAGAGTCGTTTTATGGATATCATCAGTAATTCACTTGCTATCTATAGAGGCGGTGAGAAGAAGTCTGTTGATGAGTTTGTTCAGATGCTTAGAGATGCTATGCTCATGGATATTCCTGATGGATTTAATGACGAGTATCCAAGACTTCATGAGATATATAAGACATTTAAGGATACTGACTATAAAGTACTTGACAGAGCCGGATATGATAAGCTGAGTGATATGCTTACAGAAGGAACTGAACTTATACAGAGTGCTGTTACTGATTATCTCATGCTTACGGAGATAATAAATGATATATTAATTATTCTTTATACTAATGGTATAGCTGATAAATCATTTATTGTAAAAACTACGGATAAGGCAGAAATAGATATTCAGACTGTAGACACATCAAAACTTACAAAATATGAAATATCTTCACTGATTCTAACTGAACTTGTGAAAGCAGATGATATCTATGAAGCTTCTAAAAGATTTGATGAATACTTTGTTCAGCTTGAAGGTGCGCAGGAAGATGCTTATGAAGAGCTTCTTGGTATTGAAGTAAATCTGGATGATTTGAATGGTACTTATTATGAAATGTATGGTGATGATATAAAGAATGCATTTGACTGTCTTACAAAGGCTGATATTCTTACATCATCAAGCTTGTTCATGGATATAGATAAGTCATCTGAGTCAGGAGCTTCAATTGTTTCTGTTGTTTCTGACGAGGCTGATGACATTTATATACTTGAGACTAAGAATTCTCTTGAAGAAGATATAGATGAACTCTTCAAGACATTTTCTAAACAGGAGAAGAGAAGTGTTATGGCGAAGGTACTTTCACTGATGCCTGTATTCTTCAATTCACAGCAGGAAATCCTTGAGTACTTTGAGTATGCATTAAACAGCTGTTCAGATAAGGCTGAGCTTACAGCCTGCAGAGATATAGTAAATGACCTGATGATGTAATATGCTGAATTATCAGGGAGCATGATGTAAAAAGATAGTGGGGTTGGTATGAAGTTTTCGGTTGCAAAAAATGTATATACAACTGACATATCCGAAAAATCCTTTTCAAAGCTTCTTCGGCGAATAGCTATGAAAAGACCTGTTAATGGACTTTTTGTTGTGACATCGCCACTTTATGAAGCCGGTATAATGGAAATATATAATTATAATGAACTTCTTCAACCATTTTACAGAAAGAAAAAAATAGCAATAAATATATATGGGATAGCAAATAGTCGTGATAATGCAAAGAAAATCGTATGTGATATAATAGATGATGCCTATAGAGAACTGGGCGGACCTGATATCACAGGACTGTTTGCAAGGAGTAGTTAAGCGTAGTGGCTGTATTACTTACGATATTAAAAGTAATAGGCATAATACTTCTGGTGATTCTAGGATTAGTACTGCTGATTATTCTGCTAGTATTGTTCTCACCTATCAGTTACCGGATAACAGCTAATCATAATGATAATGATACGCGGGCTAAAGTCAGGATAGGATTTCTGATAATAAATGGTTTCGGACAGTTTATTAAAGGGGAAGGTCTCGACTATGCGGTGAAGCTCTTATTCTTTAAGGTTTATCCGCGAGAGAAAAAGGAAGATATAGCCGAGAAAGAAGACTATATGTCTGTTGACCTTCCTGATGAAGAAGAGCTTCAAGAGTTTGAGAATGCTTCAAATGTATCTGAAGAGGCGATATCTACTGAAGAAACAGTAGCAGATAATTCATCATCTGAAAATATCTCACCTGATATAGAAACATTTACAAATGATGAAGAGACATCTACAAATGATGAAGAAACATCTATAGATGAAGAGGCTGATTTTTCTTCAGAAGATTCAGGCAAGAAGAATACTAAGTCAAAGCTTAAGTCTGATAAACCTATTTCAGATGTTATAGATGAAGCTCTTGATAAAGCGGATAATAAAATAGACGACATAGATAAAAAATATGTTGAAATACTTAAAAAGCTGGATCATGTAGATCAGTTTATCGATAAAGTATATGTACAAAAAACTATAAAGAGAGCTCTCAAGATAGTAAAAAGACTCTTTGGTACTATCAAACCGAAAAAGAGTAAAGGGTATTTGCATATGGGACTATCCAGTGCTGCAGATACTGGCATGATTCTTGGTAAACTGGCTGCTTTTTATCCATTATATGGAAAGTGGCTGACTATAGATCCTGACTTTTATTATAAGGTCATAGAAGGTGACATAGATATTAAAGGAAGAATATATCTTTTCAGAATAGTTGGACCGGCACTCTTTATGGTGCTTACACCAAGCTTCTGGAAAACAATAAAGATGGCAAAGAAGATATAGTTTAGAGGAGGTTATTAAATGGCGAACGGTAATGATTTTAGTAGTACAGTTGATTCTTTATTTAAAGGAATGGATGCTTTTCTTACTTCTAAATCAGTCGTAGGGGATCCGATACAGGTTGGTGATACAACTATTATACCATTATGTGATGTTAACTTCGGTGTAGGTGCCGGGGCTCTTGGCGGAAAGAGAAGTAACAGTGCAGGTGGTGGAATGGGTGGAAAACTGTCACCTAGTGCAATGATAGTAGTGAAGGACGGATATGCCCAGATAGTAAATGTAAATGAAGATAAAGGTTCTCTTGGTAAGGTTCTTGAGATGATTCCGGGAACTGCTGAGAAGCTTAAAGCCATTCTTAATAACCGGACTGTAACAGATAAAGAAGTAGAAGAGATAAAAGAAATAGCTGAAGATCTTACAGAAGAATTTTAAAAAAGTTATATATAACAGTTGCTAAATAACTATATATATGATATAAAATTGAGAGATAAACAAAATATAGTACCAGGCGATACATACCGTGTCGTCTGGATAATTACGCCGGCGTGTTGGAATTGGCAGACAAGGCAGACTCAAAATCTGTTGGTGCTTGCACCGTGCGGGTTCGACCCCCGCCGCCGGCATTGTTTATGCCATTTCTATATCTGATTAATAAACGAATATATAAATAAGAGGTAGTGATTATGAATATTTTAGTTACAGGTGGTACAGGTTATATAGGCTCACATACCGTAGTTGAGCTTATAAAGGCTGGTCACAGCGTTGTTATTTTTGATAATTTATATAATTCAAAAGAAGTAAC
>DOVG01000022.1:1672-7447 GCA_003520205.1 Lachnospiraceae bacterium | reverse complement strand
CTTCCGATACGTTCTTTTATGTTCTTGTTGATATTTGTGTTTGGTTCTCTGATAACAGGTAAAGAACTCAGTGCAATCAGTAACTGGTGGACTATTGTAGCCACGATTGTAAATATATTTACAATAATTCTGTTGATTGTTGTATCAAGAAAGAATGATATGACTTATTGGGAATTGATAAATTATAAGAAAGGTGAAACGAAAGTCGTACAAGTTGTGTTAGTATCAATCCTTGTTATTATTGGCGGAGTAGGAGGAATGTTTCTGGCGGGATTTCTCTGCTATGGAACAATTCCTTATTTAGCACCTATGATGATAGCTCCGATAATGAAGGTTCTGGCAATAATTAATTTCTTTCTTCTTCCTGTTACAACCGCATTTGCAGAGGATGGACTCTATCTTGGGTGTGGGGTAAATATGATAAAGAATAAAGCATTTGGGGTTATCATTCCGGCTTTCTTCTATGCTCTGCAGCACTGTTTTATACCAACGCTGATTGACGGTAGATACATTTGTTATCGTTTTTTATCTTTTTTTCCATTAACGATTATTCTATGTTATTATTACCAGAAAAAAAGGAATCCTATTCCTATCATGATTGGACATGCGATAATAGATATGATGACTGTATTCTGGGTACTGCTTACGTCTATAGAGCCAGGATTCTATGAGACTATGATTAATTTATAATGTGTACGACAATCCGAAGTCATAAAAATTTTTTTGAAAAATTTTGTAACGAATTTTAATTTCGTTCGTCTAATCGATGAGAATACAAAAAAGAAAGGTGCACGAAGTTGAATAAGAACACCGCGGAAAAGCTTTATGAAGCATTTTATATGAAGGTGTTTTCTTACGTAATGACACTTGCCAAGGATCAGAATGATGCTATGGAAATCACCCAGGAAACATTCTTTAGGGCGATAACCACAGATAAAGTGTTCAGGGGCGAAAGCGAAAGCTATACATGGTTATGCGCTATAGCTAAGAATATCTTTATAGATGAGAAAAGGCGTCAGTCAAGGCAGGCTGAAGTGGAGGATGTTGAACGTCCTGATACGAAGAAAAACATCGAAAAGGAGCTCGTAGATAAAGAGACCTCCCTACGTATTCATAGGATCCTGCATACTCTTGAGGAACCCTATAAGGAAGTATTCCAGCTTAGGACATTTGGAGAGTTATCATTTAATGAAATAGGATCAATATTCGGTAAGACAGAATCCTGGGCCCGGGTCACTTACCACCGTGCCAAATTGAAAATCAGAGAAAGGATGGACGAAAATGAGATATGAATGTGATATGATCGCGGATCTCCTCCCTTTATATATAGATGGAGCATGTAGCGGCAGTAGTAAACAAGTAGTAGAAGAACATCTTTCAGAGTGTCCCAAATGTGCAAAGATGCTTGAAAAGATGAAAGATAGTCTCATAGATGATGAGATTATCAAGGAAAAAGATCAGGTTATTGAAAAACAGGCAAAGTTTTTTAAGCGTAAGAGTGCACTTGCAGGAACTATAGTAGGCAGTATATTTGCGATTCCGATACTGATTTGTCTTATAGTTGATATTGCAGCAGGATCAGGACTCAGCTGGTTCTTTATAGTTCTATCAGCAATGCTTATACCTGCATCGCTTTTTGTAGTACCACTTATGTCTTCAAGAAATAAGATGTTTAATACGATGGTATCCTTTACAGCAAGCGTGATACTCCTTCTGGGGATATGCTGCATTTTCAACGGCGGAAACTGGTTTCCGGTTGCGGCATCTGCGGTACTCTTTGGTCTTACAGTATGCTTTTCACCATTTATAGTATGTAGAAGACCTGTGGACAAATTTCTTAAGAACTTTAAAGGCATTACAGCTATGGCCGCCTGTACGATTACTTACATCATTATGATGGTTTGCATTGGAATAGTAACTGATGCGCCGAATTATTTCGCATATGCATTTGGAATATCTGCACCATGTCTTGTAATTATCTGGATTTTATTCCTTATTATCAGATATCTGCATGTAAATGGTTTCCTTAAGGCAGCAATATCTATAGGTATAATTAGTTTATTTAGTGCATTTGCAAATTCATTTATTGCATCTATTATAATCCGTACTCAAACAACAAACGACGTAGTAGTCTATTCGGATTCATCTATATTTACATTAGTTGTCGGACTCATTATAGCAGCAGTATTTCTTGTGATAGGAATCCTGGTTAAATTATTTGGAGGAAAGAAAAATGAAGAAGTTTAAAAGTTTATTAGTTGCAGTTCTTGGAACTCTGGTTCTTGCCGGTACTACAGGCTGTTCTGGTATTTATAGTACAAGCTATATATATGAAAATGGCGATAAGTATACAGCCGGAGACCGTGATATAAGTGAGAAGATTGACACTATTAATATTGATTACATGAGTGGTGATATTACATTTACAGGAGAAGATACAAATAAGATATCTATAAAGGAAACTTCCGGGAAGTCTTTAGATGATAAGCAGAAGGTCCATACATGGGTAGATGGAAGTACACTATATGTACGATACGCAGAATCAGCAAAGAATCTTGATTTGAATAACCTTAATAAGAAGCTGGAGATTTCTATACCGAAGGATGTAAAGCTGAGTGAGCTTGAATTTGTATCCTCATCAGGAGATTTTTCAGGAACAGATTTTGAAGTGGATAAGCTGGATATGACTGTATCATCTGGTGATATAGATGTTGATTGTATAGTGACAGATGCCAGACTAACTGCTTCGTCCGGTTCGGTAGATATTGAAGCAAATGGAGCGTGTGACAAAATAGATGTTACTACTTCGTCTGGTAGAATAAATGTAATCGCAGATGATTTAAAATCAATTAATTCAACTGCATCCAGTGGAGATGGAAGCTTTACATTTAGAAAGGCTCCTGCGGAGCTGGACATAGAAGCATCATCTGGTGAAGTTGAGATTTATGTTCCAGTGGATTCAGGCATAACAGCCGATGTTGACAGATCAAGTGGTGATTTTGACTATGAACTGGCGTTTTCAAATGATGGTGGAAAATACACATGCGGAAATGGAGAATGCAAGTGGGGTATAAATACATCATCAGGTGATATTAGAATAAATAAAATAGCAGAGTAGAAAGACTACGTAAGAGTTTTGACTTTTGATTAGAAACATCAGCACCAGATTGATGCAATACTATACACAAAGAAACTCACGAAGTACAATACTAACCTACATAAATATATTTAATTTGAGTATTTTTTTTCATAACTATTTACAATTTGTTCATAAATCTTTTACGGTATATTAAACACTTCTTGAATAAACCATGTTATATTATATACAGTTCAACAAGGATCTCGGATCTTTGAAATAATAAATAGTGTAGAAATAAAGGACGTGGAGCAATCGACGTTCTTTATTTTTTTCACTTTTGTCGTAACAATTCTTTTTGTTCATTATACTTTTATAATGATTAATTAAGGAGCGTTGTTTTTAAGTAGTTCTTGACTAACTTTACCTGTGTTTGATATCGGAGGGCGGGGCATGTTTGATTTCTTACATTTTAATGCAAAGAAAAATAAAGAGATGGTTGCATACGATCCGGAGAAGCAATATGCGGTTATAAGAAGCTCCATCTGTACCGGTGAGAAGGTTGCAGGCTTCAAGAATAAAGACGATGGACACTTTGTTGAAGTCATGCTGATCCGTTCACCGGCAGATGAAGAGTCATTCAAGGAAATGTATGGTATAGAAAGTATAAAGACGGAGTATTAATCAGGCTGAATCAGTAAATCACGTTTCTTCAGACCGTTTTCTTTTGCTTCGCGTGGCCAGGATGAATTTGCTGCCATGATGTATAGTGCTCTGGGGAACATATATGGGTTTATATACATATCCTCTATGCATCTTGATTCACTGATAGCAACACCCAGATTATTCAGAGCTAGAGCGGCATTTCTGGAAGGACCTTTTTCAGCTATAGAGCTGTCTATCATTTTTCCAACCATTTCACCGGCTCCGATACCTAAACCGCCACCATAAGTAAAGCCACAACATTCTGTCCATTTTCTGGTCATGTGTATCAGGTTTTCTTCCTGAGCACTTTCATAGAATCCCATGTTTGTCACAACATATATCTTTCTATTCCCCATGTTATTCATTTTCTCGATTTTTTCCATGATGCGAAGGACATGAGAAGGTATTCCATCTACATATAAAGGGATACCAAGTATTATTCTGTCAGCTTCTTTAAGAATAGAAAGTAGCTCATCTATACGATTCATATAATTGCTTATATTTATAAGTTCTTTTTCGATGTATATATTCCTTGAAAGTGCATTAAGTATTCTTTTTGTATTTGATTTATCAGCCCGGAGACTGCAATTAAGCAGAATAGCTTTTTCTTCTAAAACTGCATTCTGAGAATCTTCTATATCCGCTTTTTCATCGAGGGATTCTTCAAAGGTTATGCTTTTAATCTTTCCATGGAGGTTTGTACATACTGCTTCCACGTAACTTTTAGCAAGTGCTTTATCCTCGTTTGTCATGTGTGAGCCCCAGAAGATAAATGATATGAGTTTATCCTCTGGATACCTGCTTTTATGATGCATCTCTCCCTTGATTATTTCAAAGTAAGGTAGAACCCATCCTATACTTCGGTCAAATACATTTTTAATAAAAGGGGAAAATCCGCCATAGGTATATTTGCTGATTATAATTACTTCTTCGGCTTTATGAAAAAGGGTACCCATTCTTTCATACCCATCGCGTATTACACATTTTCCGGGGGTTTTGATCCAACAACCAAAACATCCGACACAAGGATGGATACTTCCGTTATCGGATATAACCTCCCATCCATTGTATTTGCTTGAAATTTTGTTCCATTCTTCATTATTAAGGTCATGAATCAATAGTTTCATAATGGTTCTCCTTTTAGTTTTGTTAAATGTATTCTAGTATATTTCTGTTCATATATATAGTGTCAAGTGTAACATAGTAGGTGTGACATATGTCATTTTTGGGGTTGATTATTGACTTCGTGTAAATTAGAATTGTTATTAAAGTTTATGTGTAAACTGGGGAGGAGAATAATATGTCTAAGGTACTTATTATTAATGGTAGTCCACATGTAAACGGATGTACGGCAACAGCTCTTAATGAGATGAAAACAGTGTTTGATGAAGAAGGTATTGAAGCAGAGATAATAAATATCGGAAATAAAGCCATCAGAGGCTGTATATCATGTGGTAATTGTTCGAATACCGGGAAATGTGTATTTGATGATATAGTAAATGAGATTGCACCCAAGTTCGAAGAGTGTGATGGAATAGTATTCGGAAGTCCGGTATATTATGGTTCGCCTAATGGAAATCTGCTATCATTTCTTGACAGATTATTCTATAGCACTCCATTTTCAAAACATATGAAAGTAGGTGCTGCAGTAGTCAGTTGCAGAAGAGGAGGTAACACGGCTTCTTTTGATGTACTTAATAAATATTTTACTATCAGCGGAATGCCTGTCGCTTCAAGCACATATTGGAATCAGGTTCATGGATTTACCGCAGAAGACGTAAAGAAGGATCTTGAGGGATTACAGACTATGAGAAATCTGGCTCGTAACATGACTTTTTTGATTAGAGCTATAGCTGATGCAAAGAATAAGTATAACCTTCCGGTTCAGGAAAGAGAGATGTTTACGAGCTTTCCTGATGGTAAGTAAACTTATTTCTTGACCTTAAAATAATCCAATGTTATTTTTGAACTGATAGGTATCGATTTACGAAGGT
>DOVG01000022.1:0-1527 GCA_003520205.1 Lachnospiraceae bacterium | reverse complement strand
ATTATAAATACAAGAGAGTATAAGTTTTATGGATGGAAGGATGCGGAGGTAAAACCAGTATCGGATATGTATAAAAGCATCGAAAATCCAAGACATTTATATGATATACTTTCAGATATCTGGTGTGAATATACGGCTGCTCCAAGACTTAGAAATGAGTGGTCTAAGGAGAATATGACACTGGGACAGTGCTCTATAACAGCTTTTCTGGTCCAGGATATATTTGGTGGAGACGTATATGGAATACCACGTAGTGGTGGAAATTATCATTGCTACAATGATGTAGATGGACATATATTTGATCTGACTAGCGAGCAGTTTGGTGATGAAGTATTAAGCTATGAGGATAATCCACAGCAATTCAGAGAAGTACATTTTTCAAAAGAAGAAAAACGTCTTAGATATGAATATCTAAAGAAGAAGCTGATGGAATATTTGGAAGAGAATATGTAGGTTACATGACCTGAATAAACATAAAATATAAGAAATAGTAGGAGGATTTAAAATGACAGATGTAAGGCCTGAAAACATGGAGCGAATAACAACTCCGGAACTTGCAAAAAGCTTTATCGATGAGCAGATTTCACTTATTAAAGAACAGGTTGGGGATAAGAAAGTTTTGCTTGCCCTTTCCGGAGGAGTTGATTCATCAGTGGTTGCTGCACTTCTTATCAAAGCTATCGGACAGCAGCTGGTATGCGTTCATGTAAATCATGGGCTTCTCAGAAAAGGAGAGCCTGAACAGGTAATTAAAGTATTCAGAGATGAGATGAATGCTAATCTTATCTATGTAGATGCAACAGATCGTTTCCTTGATAAGCTGGCTGGAGTAACTGATCCGGAAGAGAAGCGTATGATAATAGGAAATGAATTCATAGAAGTCTTTGCCGAGGAAGCACGTAAGCAGGACGGTATCCAGTTCCTTGCACAGGGAACCATCTGGCCAGACATTCTGGAAAGTGAAGCAGGAATTAAGGCACATCATAATGCTGGTGGACTTCCTGAAGATTTGGATTTCGAACTAGTAGAACCAGTTCGTATCCTCTTCAAGGATGAGGTTCGTGTAGTAGGAAAAGAACTTGGACTTCCTGATAACATGGTATATCGTCAGCCATTCCCAGGACCTGGTCTTGGAGTAAGATGCCCTGGAGCAATCACAAGAGACAGACTTGAAGCAGTTCGAGAATCAGATGCAATTCTTCGAGAAGAATTTGCAAAGAACGGACTTGAAGGCAAAGTATGGCAGTACTTTACAGTAGTACCTGATTTTAAATCAACTGGAGTCAAAGATGGTAAAAGAACCTTTGACTGGCCATGTATCATACGCGCCATAAATACAACCGACGTCATGGAAGTCACAGTAGAACACCTTCCAGATGAACTTATAGTTCATCTCGTAAATCGTATCATTTCAGAAGTACCAGGAATCAACAGAGTGTTATATGATTTCACTCCGAAACCGCCGGCTACCGTGGAATATGAGTGATAACGAGCCAAACTCGGATATATAAACAGTTACCACGTAGT
>DOVG01000045.1:13732-16259 GCA_003520205.1 Lachnospiraceae bacterium | reverse complement strand
TATAATATATTTACCTTCATAATCTACTTTTTTATTACGTATAAGCTCGCTTTCATGATGATCAAAAGCTATTCCTACCCTTGGATCAAATGGCAGGTTAGTTGTTATATCATTTTCAGATATATCTATCTTGCCATCCTGAACATCCTTAGGATGAACAAATTTTATATCTCCTATCATATCGAGCTCTCGAAGGAGCATAGCACACACCAGACCATCAAAATCACTTCTTGTTACCAGTCTTTTTTTCATATATCTAAACCTCCTCCGCATCTACAGCAGCAGCATAATAACGAGCACCTTCTTTTGTAACCTCTTTTTCCCTTATGCTGTATATATTGTCGTAATTATTAATCAGCATATCCACTATATATCCGGACATAGCACCATCTTCAACATTCTGCTTCAGCGTCTCTATAACCTCTTCTTTAGACATACCTCTACGATATGATCTGATTTCGGCAACAGCTGAGAAAATATCTGCTATAGCAATGATTCGAGCTCCCATAGGAATATCATCTGCCGACAGTCTGAATGGATATCCATATCCATTGAGTCTCTCATGGTGGAGAGATGCCCACCTTCCTATCTGCTCAAATCCAGCCACATCCTTGAGTAACAGATGCGTATAATAAGCGTATTCCTTAACTATATTAAACTCCGCATCAGTAAGCTTATCATTCTTCTCAAGAACACTCTTCGGCACCTTCAGTTTACCTATATCATGCAGATATCCGGCAACCATCATCATCTTACACTCATCTTCAGACATACCCATTATCTCGGCAAGTCTTACTGCTGTAGCAGCAACACCCGATGAGTGCATTATAGTATAAGAGCTTCTGAAATCTATGATACGTGACATAAATCTTGCCATCTCTATCATATCATCCAAAGTAACTGTATTTGCATCCGGAATATAATTCAGAAAAAGTTCTGGCTGATGCAGGACTTCCATCCATACATACTCTTTTCCTGCGAAGCGAAGAAATGCTTCTACTACAGAATTGCTGATGTATTCTCCAGCCAGATCAGATATACTGTCGCATATATCTGCCATCTGGTTTAATGCCGCATCTCTTGGATCCAGCATAGTAGCCACACGGTCAGACAGATCTATGATTTCAGCAAAATCCTTATATCTGTCTATTCCAAAGAGAGCTTCGTCTGGCTCATCCTCAGGGCTTGCCACCCTCATAATCTCACAAACCGGTTTTAATCTTGGTACATCTCCTATAATAGCAAGTCCGGCAGCGGCAAGATCCTTGAAATAGTATCTTTTATCATCGCCGGCTTCCGGCATAAGAACTATGCCTACGTCGAACAGAACACTGGCATATAAGAGATCTTTTCTTTCTTCAGAACTGTAATCCATCTCACCAGCTATATTGTAAGCAAGATAGGCTACTCTCTGATGATAATTGTCTGTCTCAGGTCGAAGCAGATTCATAGCATTAGCAAAGCTTCTGGCTATGTCCCTCATGTTTGTAAACTGTTTGTCCATAAGTAACCTCCAATACTGTATAACATTATAAACCCCATATACAGATATTTTACACCAAATCCACTGATAAATCTATGATAAATCATATCTCATTCAAAAATCTCTTTACCTCTGCCCACGCAAGTTTTGATTCATCCATCAGTGTCCCCGCTATCTGAAATACATGAAACATTCCATTATATTTTGTGAATCTTATCCTTACACCTGCTGATTTTGCTTTTGCTGCTACTATCTCCGAATCACTCAAAAGCATTTCATCTGTCCCCACCTGTATCAGCATTGGTGGAAATCCTGTAAAATCTCCAAATGCAGGAGAAATTCTTGGATCTCTTGGATTCATGTCGCCTATATATGGATTATTATAAATCAGTTCAGCTCTGTCATTTCCAAAAACAGGATCTATATCATATTTTTCAGTATACGATTTTCCACTTGCCGTAAGATCCGTCCATGGAGACATTGCCACTATCCCTGCAGGAAGCCTTCTCCATCTCGACTTAAGTGTGTGGCACAGAGCCATCGCCAGTCCCCCTCCGGCCGAGTCTCCGGCTACTATTATCTGATCATGATGCCATCCCTGTTCCAGTACCCAGTCATAAGCCTCAAGTGCATCCTCTAACGCTGCAGGAAAGGGATGTTCAGGAGCAACTCTGTAATCCACTGATACAACTGTTGCGCCACCCCCGACTTCAGAATAAAGTCCCGCCATATTCTTATAATGTCTCCTAAACGCCCCTACATATCCGCCTCCGTGAAGATGAAGGATAATCCATCTGCTTGTTGATTCTTTCCATTTTAAGACTTCCATCTTAAAATTCGTCATATTTATTATTTCCGTGCTTAGATGTTCAGGATAAATAAATGGCTTCTCAAGTTCACTGACTCCAACAGTTTCTGCATTATGCATATCAGTAAAATATTTATTGTTATTAAATTCCGTTACAAGTGCTTTAATAATCCTGCTTCTCTTACTAAGTTCTTCTTGCATAATATAATATGTTCTCCTAAAACCAGTATAGAAGT
>DOVG01000045.1:0-13567 GCA_003520205.1 Lachnospiraceae bacterium | reverse complement strand
GCTATAATGGCCAGAAGTGTTGTTTTGATTAAACCGGTAAAATGAAATATAAGTAGTATGGCACTTAAAAGTACCGTGGTTATTTCTGTCATAATATAATTCTGCCAGCCATCGATTCCAACAATCATAAGTACCAGTGCACCTATATCCACAGCAATAAAAAGTATCGGAAGTGCATACATAAAGGACCACTGTTCTCCGCCTGTCAGATTATCCAGAGCAATCAGAAGCGGTATCGCCAGAAGCATCTGGACTACAATTATCTTCTGCACACTCTTCCTTTCTCTAAAGGAATAAAGCAGTGTCATAATACCATAGCATAATCCCGCTATAACAATGAGTGACCAGTAAACACCATTAAATGTAAGATAGTTAATTATCAGTACTGTAACTGCTATTATAAGCGCTATAAAAACCACAGCACGTATTATTATCTGCATCCATTTAAGTGATGCTGTAACATCCGGATATGTTAAAGAGGTTGAATCCTGTCCTATACTATGTTCGTCCCCTTTACCAGTTTCGAGAACTCCATGACAAAGCGGACACTCTATAGCATCATCTGCTATATTTACATTACATCTGATACATCTTCTAGACATAATAAACTCCATTAGTTTCTATCTCTATATTGATACCTTCTTCGCTAAGCTTACGGAAGAATATTCTCTGTATGTCACTCTCCCTGATACATGCACTGAAGGTAAGGGTAAGCTTTCCGGCATACGACAAAACAGTCATCTTCATATTCTGCCCTTTCGACATTGAAAGCACAGCCTCGAATCTGTCTATATAATCCTGATATGGTTCAGCAACCTTCATAACTCCCAGATTCGTTAACGTCGTAGTATTAGCTTTTGCCGATGCATTATATACCTGTTTCATAGCTATATTCTTCAAGAATAGCGGTATAGCTCTTAGCAGATAGTTCATCTCATTTGATACATTATATGAGAACAGCTTCTCCAGATTCTCTTTCGTTATCTGTTCCGACAGACTTTTCTTTACTATCTCCAGAACCTCATCAAATGTGTAATTCTCCTTCTTAGGTTCAAAAACAGATGTAACCACTACGAAAAAGTTCTTGTTGGTATCAGACTCAAAGTAAGGTCTGAGATTCACCGGTACACATACTGTAACAGGCTTATCAGACTCTTTCTTCTTCAGCTGATCCAGATAGATAGCCCATGTATATACAGCCACCAGATACTGATTAATCGTTGCATTATAGGACTTTGCTATCTTCTTTATCTCATCTACAGGCATAGTCCCATGTATAATAGCGAACTGGTTTATCGGAAGCTTTTCTCCTTTTATTATAACAGCCCTTTTAGTCTTATAACTCTTTTTCTGTTTTTTCCTGTAATTACTGATGTAACTGTCCGATGTATCCAGGGATGTTTCTACACCAAGAGAATCAATGAGATCACCTAAAACATTATTATGCTTAAGTCTGAGATACTGATAAGTTATCTCCTTAAGAAATGTAAGTGCGCCATTACCATCAGTTAATGCATGAAAGACTTCCAGATTGATACGGTTCTTATAATAAGACAGTCTGAACAGATAATTATTGTTGCTGTACTGATTAATAAACATGCACGGATATGTATACTCTTCTTTTACTCTTGGAGCCTTGTTTTTATTTTCTTCGAAATAGTACCAGAAGATTCCCCTCTTCATTGTCATTCTGAAAACATCAAAATGCGGAAGAACCTTTTCAAGAGCTATCTGGAGAGTTGTTTCATCTATATCCTCCTTAAGAGTTACAGCCACCCTGTAAACATTGCTCATTCCTTCTCTGGCTATAACCGGAAAAAGCTGGGCAGTATTGTCCAGCTTATCCCATTTTAAATTGTAGACTCTTTTTCTTTTCATCAAGAATAATCCTACCAGTTTTTTTCATTTAGATCATTACTTCCGTCACCTGACTGCGAGCCCGAAGAAGAATCTCCACTATACTGTTTTTGATTATCCGCTTCACGTCTTTCCTTCATAGAATCCTCTTTCTGTTCATTCAGATCCTTTTCGAGCTGCTCTTCGCGGAATGATTTCTGTTTTTCTTCCTGTTCGCCCTGTCCCCCCTGCTGCTGTTCATCAGACTCATTTTCAGGTGGTTCAGGTTCTGCGCCAAGTTCCTCAAGCATCTTATCTATATCCTGTTTTAGCTGTTCAGCCTCAGGATCATGTCCATTCGTACCATATGGATCTGCACAGCCCTTTTCAACAAGAACATTTCTTGCTGACTGAAGCTGTCTAATGGCATTTGCCTTCTGCTTTTCAGTCTCCAGATGATCAAAATCAATCTTCTTAAGCATCGCCAGTGCCAGATTAACCCTTATATCACATTCCTTTTTCTCTGTAGGATGCGACTCAAGTGCATCTTTATAATACGATATAGCACTGTCATAATCACCATTCTGATAGCTTGCATTTCCGGCATTGTAATACGGAACATACCCTTCAGGGATATTCAGCTTGGACAGAAATTCTTCAAGCTTAACATTATAATTTCCCGCTTCATATCCACCGTGATTATACTTATATACAAAAACAGAATTAATCAGATATCTTATTCCAAGGAATAAAGAAATGACAAGAAGTACCACACTTATGATATCTATGATTTTCATAAATCCTATCGGATCTTCAATCTTAAAAAACTCTTCTCTGTCTTTCTTCTTCTCTGCCGCTATACGTGCTTTATCCTTCTGTTTTTCTTCTTTTTTTAATTTCTTTTTTTCTGCCCGAAGTTCACTCTTCGTCATTACAATCTACCTCTTCTAATAAAAAGAACTACTTCCAGAACCAAAAACGCAAGTAAGATAGCTGCATATACATAATATGTATCCTCATAGCTAACCGAATCTGCTTTTTCTAAAGTAAGTGAGCTTCCATTCTTGATTGACTCCACCATGTATTTTACATTTGCCGTACTCTTCATATGGATATATTCTATATCCATATCTGATGCCACTTTTTTCAGATTATTCTCATCCAGTATCGATAAAGCATCCTTACCTGTTGAAGAATCCTTGATATATCCTCCATAGGTATCCTTCATTTTGCCGCCATTTTCAGTTCCATATCCAAGCACAGCACCCGTATCTATCAGTGGTTCCAGTTCTTTAAATGATCTAAGCGTTGAACCATCTGTTATCTCACCATCGCTGATGAAGAAAAGCACTGTCATTCTTTCAGTTTTCTTATTTGATGAATCCAGAAGCGTCTTCAGATCATCATAACAGTTATTCAGTGAACTTCCCTTTGCATAATATCTGTCCGGCATTTTGATGGTAGAAAATGCATCCTTGACGGTTTCCTGATCCTGCGTAAATGGAGCAAGTATCTGTCCCCGGTTGTCAAATCTTATCAAGCCAAAGTTACTTCCCGACAGTTCATCTATTATGTACTCAGTATCGGCAAGGACTCCCTCCATACGGGGATCCTTATTGTTATAGTCTTCAGCCCACATACTGATAGTGGTATCTACAACAAATAGCACATCAAGATTTTTCATCTCAATAGTAGCATTATACTTTTTCTCCATAATTCTTAGATTTACTAAGAATGCCAGCACCAGAATCACTGTAATTCTAAGCACTCCCAGAATCTTGTATAGATATCTGTCCTCTTTTTTTACGAGATTAAATATATAAATTATTAAAATTATAATAAGCAGGGGAATCACTATAAAAAGCGGTATAATTGGTTTAGTTATCATATTCTCATCACCATTCCTATAATGAGCATTACCGAAATCGAAATAAGAAGTATAATTACAAATATCTTCGGCTGATCATTAACCTTGGTTATAGTTACCTCCTCAACCTCAAGTGCTTCTTCTCTTTCAATATCATTTACTATATCATCTACCGATAAGGTATCGCTCTGTTTATAGTATTTTCCTCCTGTTTTTTCTACAGCTTCCTTAAACTCTGCCTCGTCCTGTTCATAGTCGGATGTATTTAACCAGCTCCAGTTATCCTTATTAGGGAATATACCGAATACCTTTATGGAATTCTTCTTACAAAGGTCAGTTGCCTCATCCAGCTCAACAAGCGGCTTACTAAGATTCTCCTGCGCATTATCAGTTGACATTATGATAATTCTTGTTCTGTCTTCTTCATCAAGTCTTGGAAAACTGTACATACAGGATGCAAGACCTTCACCAATAAGTGAACTTCCCTTTAAATAATTCTTTACCAGCGTCCCGGCATCATAATAGTCCAGCTTGTCCTGAAGTTCTTTATACTCATCATAATTATCATAATCGTATTTTATATATCCGGAATTTGGATCATAGTATGTATCCATGTATTCCTTCTGTAGCTTGAAATACTCTTTTAATTCTTCAAGCTTGGAATTAATAAATTCATAATCATCTGTCATTGGAACAAAGAGTACCGATGAAGTGTTATATATACATATTCCGAATCTGTCTCCATCCAGTCCTGAAACAACTCCTTCAAGACTCTCTACCAGATCATAATTCAGATCATATATAGAATAAGAAACATCCATACATAAAAAGATATCTCTCTTCTTAGTACCATTGTTAACCGTCTCTTTCTTTGCAGGTCTTGCCACAAGAACAAGTGACGCCACTACACTTGTTATTAAACATACCTCAAGAATAATAGAGGTAACTGTATAGAATCTTTTTCTGCTCTGATAGATGCTCAGATCTTTTACAAAGTGAGTATTGGCAGCTTTGATTCCGCCTTTATATTTTATTTTTCTTTTTAACACATGTATTAAGACTAATAATACTGCAAGGATTACAAGTCCTATTCTGAGTACATTAGGATGTATCAGGTGCATTTTATTTCCTCCACCCTTCTATAGTCATTCTGGTTCTCATAATAGATCCCTTTACATCTGACCTGGTTTCTCTGGCAAATTCAGGTTCATAATACTCTCTTACCAGATTTGTAAGATTAGGTATCCCGATTGAGGTTATCTCAGAAAGTGAATATTTATCAACATTCAGACCGGTCACATCACGAACAAAGCCTCTTATACATTTACTCATCTTATGATATGCCGTTCTTATAGTGATACGGTTATTCATAAGATCTGATTCTATGCAAACCAGTTCACCTATATATTTTTTCTTCTTTCCTTCCAGGGTAGACTCAGATATTTTCTTGATTTTAATCTGCTTAGCCCTCTTCAGCCTGTCTCCCAGTTTCTTTCGAAGAATTATCTGAGCAACTATAACTGCCGCAATAAATATAAATGCAATTATAGGCCATATAATTAAATACATGAATGGACCCTGTAATTCAACGGTTGTTTTCATCGTGCAACACTCTCATTCTTATGCTTATCAAAAAGCTCTACTATTTTATCAACTATCTCTGACTTTCTGCTTACTTCAACACGACTGACCTGATATCTCTTGTACAGCTCTTCTATAGCCTTTTCTCTTTTTTTCCTGTCTTCCATCTCAGCTTCATGAAGTTTCTTGTCATGGAGCATGTACTCTCTTTCATAAGCATCTGTATCAAGATCAAAAAGCTTTGAGCCCGTCAGATATGCGTCATTTATACTAACTACCATTACATCATTTCTGATAGTAAGTCTTTTAAGAAGATTATCTGTTATTTTAGCCTCTCCATCCATATCAGTTATAATAAAGATAATCATCTTTCGCCTCAGGTGTTCAGCTACATACTCAAGTGTATCTGCCAGAGACTTTGACTCTTCGTGTTTAAGACATTTCTCATATCTCAGAAGAAGACTCTCAAGATGAACCTTTCCGGACTTAAAGAAACTAAAATCATATCCCTGATCAGTATAGGTCAGAAGCGCATAATCATCACCATGATCATTTACCAGATAGCTGATAGTACCCATTACATCCAGTGCTATATCTGACTTAGCTTCACCTGCATCTGTATCACCCTGAAGCTTCTTTCCGGAATCTCCTATAAAGAGTATATTATGCTTCTTCTCGGCTATATATCTCCTGATCAGAACACGTCCGGTCTTCGAAGAAGATTTCCAGTCGATGTCACGTACACTGTCTCCATAAACATACTCCCTTAAGTCATCAAAATCGAAGCTTCGTCCTCTATATATGGAGCCGAATTCACCATCAAGTATATTTGAAGTTTTCTTTCTTGTATAAAGCTGAATAGAAGCTTTTATACGTGCCAGGTAATCATAATCCATTTTTGTTTCCTGCTTTTCACATTCTTACATTTAACGTATCTTACTACGGTGTCTGGATAGCTCCAACTATTCTGTCTATTATTGTTTCCTCTGTAACTCCATCTGCGATAGCCGCATAGCTGAGTTCGATTCTATGACGAAGCACCTGATGACGCAGAAGCTTTACATCATCCGGAGTTACATATGTTCTTCCATATATAAGCGCTACTGCCTTTGCAATCTTCATAAAGGCGATAGATGCTCTAGGGCTTGCTCCCATCTTTACGTAACGACTAAGTTCCTCAGGAAGCACCTTTTCTGAATGTCTTGTGGCATCTACTATAAATGAAATATATTTCTTTATAGATGCATCCACATATACCTTTGAAGCTATATCCTGAACTCTGTCTATATCTTCAATTGATAAGACAGCCGGAGTCTTCTTTATAGCACCGGACTCTATTCTGTTCAGAATTTCAGCCTCCTCATCCGGAGTTGGATATGTGATTTTCTCTTTTATAAGGAAACGGTCTGTCTGTGCTTCAGAAAGAAGATATGTACCTTCCTGCTCAATCGGGTTCTGAGTAGCTATAACTATAAACACATCTCCCGGCATAGTATAAGTCGAGCCGCCTATCGTAACCTGTCTTTCCTGCATCGCCTCAAGCATGGCACTCTGTGTCTTTGCGCTAGAACGGTTTATCTCATCCAGAAGTACAAAATTGGCAAATACAGGACCAAGCGTTGTGTCAAACTGTCCTGTTGCCTGATTGTATACAACAGTACCTATGATATCACTAGGCAGAAGATCCGGTGTACACTGGATACGCGAGAACTTACCATTTACCGCATCTGATATAGTTTTTGCAGCGGTTGTTTTTGCAAGACCCGGAACAGATTCTATCAGCACATGACCATCTGCAATAATTGAGGTTATGAGCGCAAATTTAAGATTCTGCTGTCCCACTACCTTTCCATCATAATAATCAGAAAGTCTTTTTATAACCTCCTGGGCATAATTAAACTCTTCCTGACTTATACTGTTTTCCTTTTGAAAATTATCCATTTCCTTTGTTCTCCTTATTTCCCTGTCTTCTTCTTATCTTTAATCTTACCCTTGTCGCCTGCACTCTTGTTGTTTTTATCATTCTTATCTGATTTATCAGATTTCTTTTTACCGGACTTATCAACATTATGTATAAGTATCGGTTGTATATATTGTGATTCATAATAATGATAAAGCGCTTTATATTCTTCAGCCTGAATATCACTGGCATGACCATGCATTTCATCAAATTCTTCATCACGTCTTAACTTCTTTATAACATGCAGCGATACATTTGCTGCATGAGAAGCTATTCTCTCGAAACTGTTGACCAGATCAAATAGCGATACACCACCTTCAATACTACAGATTCCCTCCTGCAGACGTTCCACGTGATGCGCCTTTATTATTTCTTTCAAACGATCAATCGCTTCTGACAGCGGTTCAACTCTGACTGCCAGATAGATGTCATCCTTCGTAAATGAGTTGATAGCCGTCTCTATAGTATATTTAACAGCCTGAATGATTGTTTCTGTTTCCTTATGTCCTGACGGAGAAAAATGTATTTCTTTCTCATTCTTGTCCCTGGCTACATAAGCTATATTCATACAATAATCACCCATTCTCTCAAAGTCACCTATGGAGTTGAGTATCTCCTGTACTGTAAGCTTATCATCCTGCGTAAGACGTTTTCTGTCTATTCGTACTATGTACGATGAAAGTACAGTTTCACATTTATCTATAAATGCTTCATTCTCTTCCATCTTGGGAAGTAATTCTTCACTGTACTGATATATCATATCAGTAGCAAGCTTGTAATTCTCAAGAATAGCCTCTCCCATCTTATTGATAAGATCCTTACACTGTTCCAGAGCTATAGTAGGTGTATTAAGAAGCATATCATCCAGCTTAGCCAACTCTGCATCTGCAGAGCTTTCTTCCTCATCACCTATTATCCTGCCTGTAAAATCTGCCACTTTTTCAGAAAAAGGAAGTAGAATAAGGCTTGTCAGAAGATTAAAAAGCAGATGTACCGTGGCAATGCTGCCTCTGTTTACTATCCTGGACATAAATGGAAGGCCAGCTGTGTAGTAAAGAGCATATATGATAGCTGCGAAAAATACAGCACCGAATACATTGAAGAAAACATATCCGACTACAAGTCTTTTTGCCTTCTTATTTGCTCCTATTCCACCCATAATCGTAGACGAACATTTACCAATATTCTGACCTATGATAATTGGTATAGCTACTTCATATGTTAAAATCCCCGATGATGACAATGCCTGAAGAATACCTACTGATGCGTTGGAGCTCTGAAGGATAATCGTTATAACTACTCCAACGAGTATTGCCAGAAGCGGACTCTCAAATGATTCAACGACGTAGCGGAAGGTATCATTTTCCTTTAGTAATGCAAATACATCTTCCATAAGTGTCATACCATAGAACATCATACCAAGGCCAACCATAATTCCGGCAACATTTTTAGCATTTTTATTATTTGCAAAAACAATTATAAACGCTCCAAGTCCAACAAGTACAGGAGCAAGTGATTCAGGTTTTATCATCTGCAATATGATATTGTCAGAACTAATATCTCCCAGACGAAGAATCTGTGCAGTGACTGTACTACCAAGATTCGAACCGAAGACAACCGGCATAGCCTGTGCCAGCTTCATAATTCCTGCATTTACAAAACCTACAAGCATAATAGTGACAGCTGAGGAACTCTGTATTATCGCTGTTACTCCCGTTCCGAAAAACCATCCTTTCAGACTTCCTGCACCTTTTTTCTTACTTGTTGTTTCTTTTTCAAGTATTCTTTCAAGTCCGGAACCTGTCAGCTTCTCGAGTGAGGAGCTCATATTGCTCATTCCAAAGAGAAAGAGTCCTATTCCGCCGAAAAGCCGTAATATCGATAATATATCCATAAGATTCCTTTCTAACCCCTGTCTTCTATAGGTTTATACTCTCTATGGGTACCAACATACTTATATGCCGGTCTGATTATTTTTCCGTTATTAACCAGCTCTTCTATACGGTGAGCTGACCATCCGGCTATACGTGATATAGCAAAAATCGGAGTAAAAAGTTCCACTGGAATCTTTAATACCGAGTATACAAAACCGCTGAAAAAATCCACATTTGCGCAAACAGGCTTCTGCACATCCCTATACTTCTTTATTAACTCTTTGGCTATTCTTTCAACTCTGTCATATAATTCAAATTCTTTTATATAACCCTCTGCCTCTGACAGACGGCGCGCATATTCCTTAAGTATCTCCGCTCTTGGATCTGACAGTGTATAAATAGCATGTCCCATACCATATATAAGACCGGCTCTGTCAAACGCCTGTTTATTCAGAATTTTAGTCAGATACTGCCTTATCTCTTTATCATTTTCCAGATCCTTTACATTTTCTTTCAGATCTGCCATCATCTGCTGAACCTTAAGATTTGCACCACCATGTCTTGGTCCTTTCAGCGAACCAAGAGAACCTGCCACCGTTGAATATGTGTCTGTTCCTGTAGTTGATATAACATGTGTTGTAAAGGAAGAATTATTTCCACCACCATGTTCTGCATGAATAACAAGACATATATCCAGTACCTGAGCTTCCAGATCGGTAAATGTAGGATCAGAACGAAGCAGTCTGAGTATATTCTCAGCAGTTGATAACTGAGGCTTAGGTCTGTGAATTATAAGACTCGAATCCAGAAAACGATGTCTGTAGCTCTGGTATCCGTATGCTGCTATAACAGGAAATCTCGCTATAAGGCTTAATGACTGGGCCAGTACATGTTCAACGCTTATGTCATCGGGATTATCATCATACGAATAAAGCGTAAGTACACATCTCTGAAGAACATTCATGATATTTCTGCTTGGCTGCTTCATGATTATATCACGGTTAAAATTCTCCGGAAGCGGTCTGAGTATCCCGAGAAGTTCCATGAATTCATCCAACTGTTTCTGGGTAGGAAGTTCTCCAAATAAAAGCAGAAATATGGTTTCTTCAAAACCATGCTTGTTACCATGAAATCCTTTTACCAGTTCTTTAATATCATATCCCTGATAAAACAGTTCTCCAGGTATAGGAATTCTTTCATTTCCATCTATACGAAAACCAGATACATCAGATATCTCTGTCAGTCCGGTAAGGACACCTCGACCATCTGAATCTCTAAGTCCTCTCTTAACATCATACTTTGAGTAAAGAGCTTTATCTATCGTACCTGCTTTATCGAAGTTCGACTGATATTTCTCTGTAAGCTTACTTAGTTCAGCAAAATCCATCAAAATATTTCCTCCATAATTGCCTAACTGTTTCAGGCAAATCTATATCTCAACGATGTACTTTTCAAAAGCATTTATCACCTTTGTATTCTTGTACATATCCTCTCTCTTATGTTCTCTTCCATAATTAAGATGAACGTGTCCATGCACAAAAAGCTTCGGTTCATACTTATCCAGTATAGTTCTGAAGACTTCAAAACCTTTATGCGGAAGATCAGCTCCATCATTTAATCCATATGCAGGAGCATGTGTCAAAAGTATATCAATCCCTTTACTCTTCCAAAGTTTAGGCAGCAGTCTCATGTACCTTTTCTTCATTTCCTTATCAGTATACTGGAACAAACCATAATTATAACACATACTGCCGCCAAGTCCCAAAATTTTTAATCCATTATATTCAAAAATATCATCATCTATGCATATGCATCCCTGCGGAGGCTTTTTTTCATACTTTGTATCATGATTTCCATGCACATAAAGTATAGGACATAGGGCAAATGTCGCCAGAAATTCCAGATATTCAGCAGATAAATCGCCTGCCGAGAGGATAAGATCTATTCCATCCAGCTTTTTCTTCTCAAAAAAATCCCACAAATATTTAGATTCAATGTCGGCTAAAACCAGAATCTTCAATTTTCTGACTCCTTTAAAACACCCTTCATTTCTACAATAGGCTGAGCCTTTTCCTTCAGCTCTTCCTTAACAGGGATTGCCCCTTCCACATTTTCCATTAACCAATCCATCTTGATGATATCATCTATCTCAAGTTCTTCATCTTCACCGGTTATCACTTCACCATCCTGAGCTATAAGTTCTCCACCGAATATATGAAGCTTTTCTTCCATAACCATTTCTTTGACATGTTCTACAAGTCTCTTTATACTCTTTGGAACTTTCTCTGAAAGAATCAGATCAACCACTCCGGCGCTAAGTCCCCATAGATAGTTAATAGGTTTGCTTTCGCTTTCAGCATCCGCATTTCCCCAGTTACCATCCATGATTATTTTAATTATTTTCTCGTACATGACTCCCCAGTTATAGGTTGTCATCGTCATATTCACTATTTCCTGGTTACTTACATGATATAGTCCGAAACGTCTTGAAGCTTTTGTAGGTGTGATCATATCCTGATCTGACACATAATCAATGCCATCTTCATAGAATGATCTGTATATCTCTTCTATGTTCTCACCATCTTTAAGCGTACTCCATTTAAGAACAACTTTTGCATAAGGATTTACCATCCTTACTCCCTGGGCAAATGCGTTAATATTTGCAGTCATTCCATAGATAGGATAATCAGCCAGATATCCTATCCTGTTTGTCTGTGTCAGAGAACCGGCTATCATTCCGGACAGAAACTTTGATTCATACAGTCTTGCATAATAAGTTCTTATATATCTGTGAGAAGTATTCAGCGAACAGTTAAGGATTTTCACTTCAGGATGCTTTATAGCACATTTGAGGCTGGCATCCACCAGATTAGTTGTAGTTGTAAATATAACCTCAACCTTTTCCCTGTCTATCAGTTCCTCCATAGTTTCAACAGCCTCATCACCTGAACCTGTTATAACTTTCAGAGTATTTATACTATCTCCAAATACCTCTTTTATATGATTTCTGCCAAGTTCGTGCTGATAAAGCCATCCTGACTGAACAGGATCTCTATCATAAACAAATGCCACTCTAAGTGGTCTTTCTGCTGAAGGCTTCTTGGATATAAGCTGTGATATCACATTTTTCTTTGTTTCCGGTGGATTAAGCGACAGTTCTACTTCTGATTTTTCATTAATAACCAGAAATTCCTGCCACATAGAAGCAATACCAGTCTGTATTTCTTCTATACTCATATCCGATATATTATCAAAGCCGGATACTTCAAGAAATGCCAAAAATGCATCACCTGTGGTTACATTTACAAGCCTCTCGCCGCCTTTAGCTTTATAAGCCTTGGCAAATCTTCTATATGCCGCTTTTAATTCTAGCAGGGTATCATCACTCCATATCCTCATGGACTCAGCTCTTAATGCAGAACCACTTCCATCAAGTGAGTCTCCACCAGCACTAACTTCAGTTACACTTGGTTCAATCAGCGTACCGCCATGTTCAGGTGCATTTGAAACCACTTCCATTAGCTTCTTATAGCTTCCCTCCCGGGAGAACCATATGAAATTAACCCCTGTCTTTTTATTAAAATCCATAAATTCATAATATATACGGATTTCAGGATCATCAGTAAGCTTAGGAACTTTTCTTGTTACAAAAGCCGGGATAGAGTCAGCCTCATAATACTTAAGAACGCTGACCCTTTTATTTCCTTCTACGACATAATAATAATTCAGATATTCATAAACCTTTATGGGATCTCTTATTCCCTCTGTCTCATGAGCATTTGAAAGAGTAGACCATTTACTTGCAAACTCCGTATTCATTTCCATAAGTGGCATGAAGTTGGCTGCAAATGCCTGAGTTCTTCCGGCAGAGTTTGTTCCAACTATTCTGTCAAGCGGAATATCAACTAGTCCAAGCGACATATCACTTGCTATATCATCCTTGTTAATAATGTCATCGAGAACAGGAAGATATGGATATTTTCCCTGCGATATGCTGTTTTTATAAGATTTTAGTCCAAGCTTACGTGCTTTTTCATATAGTTCAAATGACATACTGATAACCCTTCTTAATTAAATACTATAATCTGCTTATTCCGGCTTTTACAGCTTCATCCTTTACTGCTTTTGCAACTACCTTTGCAACATTCTCGTTAAATGCATCAGGAATAATATAATCCTCAGACAGCTCTTCATCTGTAACTATAGAAGCTATAGCTCTTGCAGCGGCCTCTTTCATAGGCTCTGTAATAGCTGTCGCTCTTGCATCCAGAGCTCCTCTGAATATTCCAGGGAACACCAGCACATTATTTATCTGATTAGGGAAGTCAGACCTTCCTGTAGCAATTATTCTTGCTCCACCTTCCTTTGCTTCATCAGGCATGATTTCCGGAGTAGGATTAGCCATTGCAAAGATGATAGCATCATTCGCCATAGTTCTTACCATATCTG
>DOVG01000020.1 GCA_003520205.1 Lachnospiraceae bacterium | reverse complement strand
CCAACACGCTTGAAAATAGGATCAAGAACTACTGTAGCTCTCGCCATGTATCCACAATCCTCCAGAAGGGCAATAAGGAAATACATTACCATAACAAGTGGAAGGAATCCGACTACAGCTCCTACACCACCGATAATACCATCAACAAGAAGTGCAGATAAAAGTGGATTTGCATCTGCCATCTTATCTCCTGCCCATCCCTGGAAGGCTTCTATCCATCCAACAAGTATATCAGCTAACCATGTACCAACTGTTGTTTGCGATACGTAGAATACTACAAACATAATTCCTGCGAATATAAGCAGACCTAATATAGGATTAGTTACAATCTTATCTATCTTATCGCCAACATTTTTATCTTTAGTAAAGGTTTTTCTAACTTCAACATCCTTTACGATGCTATTTACATATTCAAATCTCTTTCTATCTGCTTTATCAACTTCTTCTTTACTGCTAAGATCTATATCTCCCTGAACATATGGAGCTTTCTGACCCTTGCCTTCAAGCTTAACTGCAGCTGCCACAGCTTCTTTAAGTCCATCATCATTTGTAGATACAGTTCTGACTACCGGACAACCAAGCTTCTCAGACAGTTTAGTTATATCTATTTTATTTCCTTTTTTATCATTTATATCACTTTTGTTAAGAGCAACAACCACAGGTATTCCCAGTTCCAGAAGCTGTGTAGTAAAGAACAGGCTTCGACTAAGATTTGTAGCATCAACTATATTGATAATTGCATCAGGATGCTCATTTTTTACATAGCTACTTGTTATGCTCTCTTCAGATGTGAATGGTGACATAGAATATGCACCAGGAAGATCGACTGCTATAAGTTCTTTGCTGCCATCATTATAGGTCTTCTTAATAGCGCTTTCTTTCTTGTCGACAGTAACGCCGGCCCAGTTACCTATTTTCTCCTTTCTACCTGTAAGAGCATTATACATAGTGGTTTTTCCACTATTGGGATTACCCGTTAATGCGATTCTCATGATAAAACCTCCTTATATTTCAATGTAGCAGTTAATTAATTAAATAATACTGCCAATAATTACTGTATTTTAATATAAGTTAATTATATATAACTAATTGGTCAAAAAATATGAGGATGTATACATCCCCATGTTTTATATCTAAATCTTTACTGATATAGCTTCAGCCAACTCTTTATCTATGCTATATCTCGCATCCTTTATAGATACAACTACATTTTTCTTTCTATCTACAACGGTTATTTTCTCTCCACTATAACATCCAAGTGAAAAAAGAAAACTTTTCATCTCCTCATCTCCACCTGTTTCTATACTTTCAATTATATATTCTTTTTCTAAATCAACATCATTTAATGTCATAAAAAAAACACCGCCCTTATGTTAGACAATTCTTACTTAAATTACGTAACAATAATCTACATTAGTTCGGTGTAAATGTCAACCTTTATTTTATTTTTTTATAATCCCAGAAGTACTATAATATCTGGATCTGCCAGGTAATACCACTTTCCTCCGGACTTGTATACATATCTGGTAAGAGTACCTGAACTTTCATTCTCTCCTTCAAAGGTTGTCTTAACTGTAAAATTGACCTTTGATATAGTATTTATCTTAATATCTGTACCATATATATCCTTTAATCCGTCACTCATCTTGTCAGCATAACTCTTATCCAGTTTCTCCAATACAGTTATCTCTGTATCACCATAGGTTGCTCCAGACTGAAATTCATATGCCATATCTATTGCATCATCTATATCTATTCCTGCAGGATTATTGCTATAGTTATCCTGCCATTTCTTTGAATAACATGTATTCTTGTACAGATTTTTATCTTCACTGCTAATGGCTGTAAAATAGTTAGCTATTGCTTTGTCTCTTGATATATATCCAGGAGTCATAAATATCCAAAATGCAGCTATTCCGCCAATAATGAGAATAGCCAGAATAGAAATAACTATAACAGCTATATTTGCTTTTCCTTTATTATCTGACATTTTGCATCCCTCACTACGTATGATATTTATCTGTCGTATAGATTATTTCCTTCAGTATCTATTATTACTACAACCGGAAGCTCTTCTATCTTCAGTTTTCTGATAGCCTCTGTACCAAGGTCATCATAAGCTATGACTTCTGACTGAACTATCTTCTTTGACAGAAGTGCTCCGAGTCCTCCGATAGCTGCACAATATACTGCGCCATTTTCAACGATAGCCTTTATCACTTCAGGGCTTCTCTTTCCCTTACCTATCATTCCTTTAAGACCCTTGCTTAAGAGAAGCGGTGTGTATTTATCCATACGGCTTGATGTTGTAGGTCCTGCTGATCCTATAACCTGACCCGGTCTGGCAGGAGTAGGTCCCAGATAATATACAAAGCTTCCCTCTATATCATAAGGAAGTTCTTCTCCCTTTTGAAGAGTATCATACATTCTCTTATGAGCTGCATCCCTGGCAGTATAGATAGTACCAGTGAGATATAACATATCTCCTGATCTTAGTGATTTAATTGTTTCGTCATCCATAGGAAGGGTTAAATGTTTTTCCATTTGTTTTCTTTCTTTATTTATACACTTAATGTTTTATACACATTCGAGGAACTATCCTGCTTCGCAGTATATCGTCATAAATCATTAATGATTTATGACGACTGTTCCTCGATGATGGATATGTTGACTTAGACATACTCACTTATTTTATAAATATATATCCTTCGGATTTATCATGTATAAAATATAATAACTATGCAAGCAAGCTTGCAGTTATTATATTTTATACATGACTGCTTCGCAGATATATTTATAAAATAACTGTTTTATGTCTATCAACATGACAACACATATTTACAGCAACTGGGAGGCCTGCTATATGTGTTGCATAAGTTTCAATATTTACAGCTAAGGCAGTAGTATTTCCACCTAATCCTGCTGGTCCGATATCCAGATTATTAATTGCTTCAAGAAGTTCTGTCTCCAGCTTAGCTATATGTGGAAGACTGTTATGACTTCCCGGTTCTCTCGTAAGAGCCTTTTTTGCAAGCTTTGCAACAAGCTCGAAGTCTCCACCTATTCCTACGCCTATAACAAATGGGGGACAGGCATTTGGTCCTGCATTTTTTGCAGCATCGATTACAACCTGTTTTACACCCTCTACTCCATCCGCCGGCTTAAGCATCTTAAGAACACTCATATTTTCACTTCCAAAACCCTTTGGTGTGATAGTTATCTTAAGATTATCTCCACTTACTATTTCATAATGAATTATAGCAGGTGTATTATCCCTGGTATTTTCTCTTAATAAAGGATCTCCTACTACTGACTTTCTAAG
>DOVG01000006.1 GCA_003520205.1 Lachnospiraceae bacterium | reverse complement strand
CATTAATCTATAGCCTACTTTCCGGCCATAGTATTCTGAAAGTACATAGATTGCGTCAACCTCTCCTGCATCCGGTAGATCTTCATCTCTCGATGGACTATAAACCGCAAATCCTACGACTTTATCTCCATCCTTAGCCACAAGGGTATTGTCTGGGAATTTCCTGGCACGTGCTGTTGTAGCCTCTACAGTCATCGTGTCAAGATATCTGTCGCATACTATGCCTCTATAGGATTCCTGCCATGCAGTACAGTGGACGTATCCTCTTCCGCACAACTCCTCATCAGTTTCAGCTGATTTGATAACTATTGAATCGTTTATTTCTTCCATACAATCCTCATTTATATTCAAAGATAAATTCAAACCACCCTATATCCTTTTTCTTCCAAAACACTCATTGCTTTTTCAAAATTCTCTGACTTAACAAGTATATAGTCCGTATTGTATGTCGAGACAGCAAAAATACCTATTTCATTTTCTGCAAGGATAGTTGACAGTTTAGACAGTATCCCGATCAGTGAAAAATCAAGTATTCCCTGAATCCGAAATCCGTTCCATCCATCCTCGCGCTCGATAGTACCTGTAGGTGTATCTTCTGTTTTGCAAACAAGTGAGATTTCTTCATCAGTCTTTCCTATAAAGAAAAACTCTGTATCAAAGCAAATGTCTTTTATACTATTGACTTTACACACTGTTAAGTTATGTGATAATCTCTTTAATTCCATATCAACCTCGTAGACGTTTTAATAAAAAAGTTAAAACTACTTCATCCTCTTTTCAAACTTGAACATTCCATCCGGAAACTGCTCCTCTATCTGACCAGTCATTTCGGGATCATTCGGATCCGGATGATGACTGTTAAAGAACTCCACAATATGAAATCCGCATCTATTCACATAGAAATGAATATTTCGCTTCTCAAAATAAGGAGTCACTGTCTCCCATACCTTTACTTCAGGATGCAGTTTTTCTACCTCGCACCAAGCAGCATAACCAATGCCTTTGCTATGGACTTTAGGTGATGTGAAAAGGATATCCAAGTCTCCCTTGTCACCATCAACTTTTATGATGACTCCACCAACAGGCTTGCCATCGTCCATGATATGATACGCTTCGCCACTATCAATGGTTTTCTCTATTGTCTCACGGGAAATAATCTGCTCATCCTCTTCAAAATGGTTATCGCGCATACCAAATTCTTCTAACGCACCATAGTTGAAGGCCTCCTGATTGTCTTTTATAAATTGCTCTCTGTCAGGCTCCTGTAATGGAGATAATGTTATCAATGTTTCAAGCTCTCCTTCCGTCTTAGCACGATATCATAAAAAATATTATGTTCCAGCATTTATTTCTTCAAATCAGACTCTTTCTTATCATTAGTACGTTTCGACTTTCCTAACACGCCTTTTGTTATATAGAATATCGACATAAGTGCTCCGATAACTATGAAGGCAATACCCACCTTTCTGACTCCCTTAACATCATCTTTCAATATATATTCCTGATACCATACATCTGTCTTCGATATCCATACATTAGGATTGTCAGGATTACAGAATAAAGTGAAGTTATCACCTTCTTTATAACTTGACGAGCTCGTATAGTCCCCGCTGTATTTTCGCCCGCTAACTTCATAGGTAAAGAACACCTTGTAATGCTCCATAACTGTGCGCTCAATACCGTTTTCATCTTTCTCTGTCTCTTCATAGTACTCCACTTTGTTTATAGGAGCATCTACCTTTAAAGTGCAGACCTTTATCAACTCCTCATTTTTATTGTATTTCACATAACTGAAATGCGAATATACCAAAGCTCCTGCTCCTAATACAAAAAGGAACAAACATCTGAGCATCCTATAATATGTTCTGTTTTTTTTCATAAACTCTCACTCCAGATAAATCGACGGTATATCATTTAATACTTGCTTTTGCTTCATCTACCGAAGCAAACAATCTGCTTTCATGAACCCTGATGCCACCGCCAGTATCCATGAACTTTATTATATACGAACCGCCTGCATACTTCTTGATCATAACCTCTTTGATGAAACGGTTTGATTCCACTATATAGGCGATGTCCCCAATATTATATTTCTGTGCCATACCATACCTCAATCAGGGTTACTAAGTCCCTTTTCATCAGCTTCATCCCAGGTTATCCCATAAGGTGCACCACCTGATGTATATCCTGCTATAAAGTAAAATGTATCATTCTGAAAAGAATTATCATACTCAGGTTCTGGTTGTTTTTTCTTTCTTTTCTTCGCAGCCTTGGCTTTGAGTATATCTTCATATGCTTTCTGCTTTTCCGGACTCAGCACATTCAGCATACACAGTTCTTTCATCGCACAGTTATTATCAACGTTAAACCGAACTCTGTATGCTTTTACTATATGCGATTCATCCGTAAAGTTTTGAGCTTCAAACCACTTTCGCGCTTCGCTCAGTCTTTTCTGCCTTGCTTTCGACATATTCTTCTCCATCTCCAAATACTATCATAAGCATAAATATACCATATAACCGCAACCCTTAACAGCCGGAACATTAACAAAAATAACGGGGATGCCCGGAGACATCCCCTTGGAGGAATATATACAGGATCCTTACTAATTGTTTATCCTATTGCCACATTCTTCTGTCTAGATTTCTGTGGCTGTGGACGGGTCGCTTCCTTCTGAGCAATCTTCTCTTTTTTATTGGATATTCTGTCAGCAAGTGACTTCTGCTGTTTCTCGCACTTTTCAGTTGATTTGTCCTCAGCTTTCTTTTCAGCATTTTTCACATCAGCTTTCTCTTCACTTTTTTTATCCTGAATCTTATCAGCTTTTTCGACAGAAGCTTCCTTCTCCTGCTTTCTCTCTTCCATCTTATCCATACGGACAAGTTCATGAGCCTCGGAGTCATATATGAATGCATGGTCTGAAAGCTTATCTTCCGGACTTACAACTCCACCGTTTATCTCATGGATCATACTGTCCAGAGTGCCGGATTCCATGTTGTCATCAATAGGCAGGATTATAGTCTCATGCACACTGCTCGGAAGGACCACGAAGTCACCGCCAAGCTTTTCAGCTATCTCATCCATGGCTTTCTGATTCATTATCTCCGCAGCACCATTCAGATTATGCTCATTTGAAAGAACATACATCTGCGGTCCATCCTCCGGTGGCAGCATCATATCAACCATCGGATCATTCTCCGGAATTCCGTCCGGGAACATCATATCCACAAGCACATCCCTCATACTCTTAAATGAGTAATCCTGCTCTGACAGATTAGCCTTTGCAGTCTCCATAAGTGTAGCCTGATCCACGCCCAGCTCATCCATTATCTCGTTTGTGATAGGAGCTGTCGCAAGACCTTCCTTAGTTTCGCCCACTACTATAACAAACGCAGCAGAAATGTCTTCCATCTGCTCATGTGGTCTGTTCTGGAGCTTATCCTGATTATTCTCTGTGTTCATTAACCTTAAGGAAATATCTTCCTTTATCTCATCGAAATTTAACATTATGCTTTACCTCCTATCCTGTCAGCTTTTGCCTTGCTCTCTGCTTCTGCATCACCCTTCATTTTGTACTTTCTCACGCCCTTGATATAGGCTGCCATTCTTGCCCTGTATGCTTCTATACTGAAGAAATCATTTGAAGCACCAGGTATATAAGTTGTGTTATCAATCATTTCTTTCGTCTCCTTTATGTTTTTTTATTTAATTGAAAGAGGCAGGATTTCTCCCGCCTCAAAGTTACTGTTTACTTATTCTTTTGAAAGTCCATTTTGAACTTGAACTGCTTTCCACTCGCTTCAGTACCATCCTGCTTTTTGTAACAGTAATCGACGATGCCGTCCGGAGTGAGGTAGGCATTAAATGTACCGTCACCCTTTTTCTTCTTTATCCCTTTAACAAGGATTCTCTTTCCATCCAACAGATTCTTCAGCTGTGCTTCAGAAAGGACTATTCCCATGGCACTTTTTAGATTCATGCTGCATTTATTCCTGCAATAGAAACCATATATCCCTTTAACAACATCTCCACCACAGTTAGGACATCTGCCAAGAACATCACCTCTAGAAAATAGATTCCTATCTTCATCACTGACTGAGTGATAAGTTCTCACAAGCTCCTGAACCATTCCTGTTATACCGGAAATGAAATCATCATACACAGCTTCTCCCTTGGCTATCTGAGAAAGAGTATTCTCCCACTCAGCTGTAAGTTTAGCTGATTTAATATTGTCAGGAAGAATTGTTATAAGCCTGATTCCATTATCAGTTGGAATGAGGTTTTTCTTTTCACGCTTCACAAACCCATCCTTTACCAGCTTCTCTATGATGTCAGCTCTGGTTGCCGGAGTACCAAGACCTTTACGCTCTACATCCGAATCCATATCTTCAGTTCCCGCTTTCTCCATGGCTGATAATAAGCTTGATTCAGTGTATCTAAATGGTGGCTTTGTAAAATGTTCTGTCACCTTGCCGTCCACCTTTTCAAACACTTCACCTTCCCTTATATCCGGAAGACTTGTTTCGTCTTCGGTGTCTTCCTCCTTTTCAGTCTTATAGATTGACCTCAGCGTATCCTCAAACATCTTCCAACCTGGATCAATGGTACTGCTGCCCTTGGCTGTGAACTCTGCTCCGGCACATTCAAATACTACTCTCTGACTTAAATATCTATATGGTCCTGAAACAGCTTCCAGTAGTCTGGCAGCTGTCATATACAGTATCTTCTTTTCACCATCATCCAGACTATTAAGATCCGCTTTAGTTATCTCAGCTGTCGGGATTATCGCATGGTGGTCTGATACCTTCTTTGAATTCAGAACCCTTCCGATATCCGGTTCTTCTATAACTCCCGGAATAAATGAAAATGTACTCCTAACTGCTTTTATCAGATCTGCTGCTGTATCTCCCATATCATCTGTCAGATAACAGCTGTCCGTTCTCGGATATGTCACAAGCTTACCTTCATCGTTCTCCCCTTTATTCATATAACGTAATAAATAAAGTGTAGCACAATGTTCAGTATAATAATACCGTAAAATATAAGAAGCGCCATAAGTAACATATATACTCATAGCGCCTTATAGATTATTTACTTCGCTAATTCATCTACAATCACATTTCCTGTTGGATAATAGATTATATGTCTCAGACCTTCTTCATCATCAAACAGGATTCTGTCATTATCATATTCGATATCAAATCTGCCTTCATATGTCGCTATAACATCGCCCTCAACATCATAGACTGTTATTCTTCTTTCTATTCCACCGCCGAAGTTACTCTGCTGAGTTTTGATTGCACGCTTACCAGCTTCAGTCCCATTGAAGTACCAGGCTCCTATCGCCCATGCAGCAGCAAGAATTATTATTCCGGCAATTACACTGACTATTCTTGCCTTTTTATAATAAACACATATAGCGCCAACAGTTATAATAACAACAATTGACAAAAGTGATAATCCTATAATTGCTCCTACTGTCATAATACTTATCCCTCCAGAATACTTACATCAGCTTTAGATGCTGACTTATCAGTTCTATTCTTCTTGCCTATTGCAAATATTCCACCTGCTACGCTGCATCCTAACCCTGCAACTGAAAGTGCAACTATAATGCTTCTAAGTGTCCAATCACTCATGAGTGGTGTAATGATCATAAGCTCCCAGATAACTCCTACTGCAAATCCTATGACTGCTCCCTTAAGTACTTCCATCTTATTAACCTCATTTATATTCTCCATTTTATTATTCTCATCTTTCATTTATTTCTGCGATTTGTTCGCTTTGTTTTATCTTATGTCTGGATAATACACCAACCAATACAGTGAAAGCTACAATCTGTTGTGAGTTGCATTTTAAATGTCGTAAATGGTATTTCGATATAATCGAGGGACGGATGAACGGTCCGCCCCTCATTGAAAGGAGGTTATCTCTGGGCAGCGAACGATAACTGCCCATATGATAGAATCTGAAACTCTATACCACATCATGTGATGCAAAAGAGAATCTATTTATATAATCAATGTCGCGTTCGACATCAATATCTATTTCAATATGAAGGATTCCAAATACAGCTTTATCCATGTTCTCCAGTTCATCAACTACAACAATCAAATCCATATAATCTCTTTTATCCATGATGGACTCCTTTCTCAAATGGACACTGTGTCCATTCATCTTTTCTATTGTTAATATGTTTTTTGTACAATACTATAAAATGACAAGATCATAACTAAAGAAAAGTCTTTCCAAAATACAGTTTCGTCATAGGAAAAGCACTTTTAACGCAAAAAAAGCGAGTATGAGTTCTTTTCCTAAGTGGAAATTCTATAAACTCATACTCGCTTTTATTTTTTCGGACTATTACAAATGGACACTGTGTCCATTTTTCATGTTTTAAATTAATATTTCCGACTAAAAAACGATATTTCTTATTGAATAATTCTTTATTTTCGACTGTACTCGCTTGTATTCGATTGAATATTTGCTACAAATTTGCTACAAAACCGAGTTTCATATTCTCTGAACCCTTGATTTTACTGGGTTTTCTTAGCTCAACGACTTTAACGTCGGGAATTTTCCATACCTAAGACCATATAAACTCATTATCAATTACCATTATGTTTTTTATCATCACGGATTTTTTATGATAAAGTACCATTATGTACCATTCATTTTTTTTATCCGCGCAATTGGCATACTACTGGCATACCGTATATATTTTGGCATACTCATAGGAAAGCATTACCACTTTCCTAGAATATTACTAAATCATTTGCTAATTGTCTAAATACTTTCTGCTTCTTTCCATTCGTAACCTCTGCGTATATATCTAGCGTAGTCTGTATATCTTTATGTCCCATTACCGACTGAATAACTTTGACATTTACATCCTGTTCGCAGAGTCTAGCACAAAACGTATGTCTGGCTATATGGTTACTAAATGCCGGAATCATAATCGGTTCTCTATGCTCTCTTGCAGCCTTAACTTCTTCCATAGCATTATGGTTTGTTACAAGTCTCTTAATCTCTCGATTAATGGTTGCTGGATTATGAAGCTTTCCAAATCTATTGCAGAATATAAAGCCCTTCATTCCTTTTACTTCTGACTCGCATGATATCCCCAAAAGTTCCTGCTGTTCCTTTTCTCTTATAAACGCCTCTCGAACCTGTGGCAGCATAGGAATAGTTCTTATACCTGCGGGAGTCTTCGGGAGAGATACATCAAACTCGCATTTATGTGATCCTTCAACTCTAGGATAATATGTCACATTATGATTCACTTCAATGGACTCTTCATCTAAATCTATGTCTTCCCATCTGAGACCAATTAATTCTCCAACTCTCATGCCGGTACCAAACATAACCACGAAGAGATTTCTCCACCTTGCATAATCATCATCCTTTATGAAATCAAGAAATGCTCTCTGTTGCTCAATGGTAAGTGCTCTCCTTACACCGATATGTCTTCCAAGTTTTTTCTTCAGATCAGCCATAACTCTGTCAGATGGATTGCTACGTATTATTTCATCACGTACTGCCATTTGAAACACTGGATGAAGAAGTGTATGAACACTATCTACTGTATTGATACTGAATCCCCGTTTATCCAGAAGATCTTTATAGAATAATACAACATCTGAATACTTGGTCTCAGCGATTTTCCTCTTTCCAAATGTATCCCTTACAAAATGATTATATGTATATAGATAACCACTTAATGTATTCGGTTTCAGCTCTGATTTTGTCCTAATATATCTATCAAAACAATCATTAATTGTAGCCGTGCCTCTCACATACATATTTAGACCATCTCGCCTATCGCTCGCAATATCATCCTCGCGCTTTCTTAATGTGATTAAATCACGCTCATATATTGCATGTCTATTTCCTAATTCATCTGTATATCGATACACATATAAACCTTTATTTTTATAAAAACTTTCTCCAACTCGAAACTGACGTCCACGACTGTCTTTTCTAACCTTTTTCCTTCCTGCCATATAGGTTCCTCCTTCTCTTCAAGAAGGAAAGCGGTAAATACATTAGCTCTTTTGTTCACTCCAAGATTCCTTTAATAACTCCAACCCCTTCAGAACAGCCTCACTTATTGTCATGTCATGAGAAGCGACATCAGACTTGAGTTTTTTATACTCATCCTCAGTAAGCCTGACACCAATAGCAATTTTCCGCGGATTATCTATTTTAGGTCTTCCTGTTTTTGCCATAGCTGCGCCTCCTCAATCAACACTATAGTGTATTATACTTTGTGTTGAACAATAATACAAGTTTTTTGCTTCTGTATCACCTGCTCCCACACATACTTCTATCCGAGATTTGTAATAATACGAAATGATTCCAGATACTCATCCAAAACATCTGTATTAACAAGAACAAGCTTATTAATCTTATAAATAGCATTTGCATCCTTAGCAAGTCTCTCAAACTTCGACTGTGACATGCAATACAACTCCGCGCCCTCCTTGTATCTCACAAAATGAGATTTTTTCTTTTCTGACTCTTTCACCGGATTCACCCCCTTTCAAACAAATGTATATAATTAATAATAAATCTTAATGTTTTATTTTACGTTATATTAACATTCAAGTGTCCGAATCCTCCGAACAAATCAATTATTTTCATAAGATTTTGGGAAGACAAATCAAATAACTAAATGCATAACATATTTTTATTATGCATTATCCTATCAGAAACCCGTCTCACTATATGCGTCTAAGTATAAAAAAGTTTTATGGTATATTATTCATTAACACAAAGCTGTTCTTATAATAAATGTATCACTAAAAGTGACAGCCATTGTCACCTTTAAAATCATGACAGACCGGAAAGCTAGTAAAATAGGCACTCACATGCATCAAAAAAATATTGACAAGACTCTAACCATTCAATTTTTTTGCACAATAAAAGACGACGGTCTATACCAAAACCATCGTCTATATTATTAACAATTATTATTTGAATACTCTATCCATCAACCGCCTATAAAATTCAATCACTTCATCATATGATAGATTATCAGAGATAAGACCTTTAGTTCTGTTTTCATAATCATCTTTATAGAAGTCTTCATCAGAGAGCTTTCTAACTACCCCTAAGATATCTACATCATCTCTTGCAGCTGGAGCAACCTTTTTATCCATCTTCGATCTATGCAACCGCACTTCCTCAACAAGATCATAAAACCCATCATCTTCAGTAACATGAGGATACAGCTTATAAATATCATAAAGGTGCCTGGAGTTTCTACGAGCCTTGTCAAGTATATAATAGTCACATACCGCAAACATCTTGTCTATCAGCGTCCTGTCAACTGATTGCACTTTCATAGAGAATGGTAACAAATCATATTGTTCCAGAATCTCTTTATCAGATTCCCATAAATATTCATAAATGATACTGGTAATCTCTTTCTCTTCAATAGGAAATGCATAAGACATTAATGCAGTCTCCAATATAACCGTCGAAGGAATCGGATTTTGAATTTCTGAAATGCTCTCATAGCCAAAATCGTAGTGGTTATATTCCTTATCACTTTCAATTTTGTTCCAATTCAGAATTGGAAGCCCAATCTCTTCACTGATTTTCCCAATTATGTCATATTTCAGCTTCTTTCTTCTGGCAGATCCAATATGCTCCGTAAATGTAATATCTACATCTTCAGAAAAACGATCTATAATATGATGTGCCTTAGACAAAGAAGTTCCACCTTTGAAAACTATCTCAGCATTCCTTCTTGCCAGTTCTCTCAGAATTAGCGTTATATAATAATCCTTTTCAATGATATCATATGTTATTCCACTTCTGTTAGAAACATCCATAACAATATCTTTGAAATAATCCTCTTTATGCAAATACATTTTCTATCCTCATTTCATAATAGTTTTTATAAACTACGAGTGGGAAGAGTCCGATATATTTATCAATATCACATTTTTTAATATCATTTGCAACTATATAATCCTTAATCTTCTCTCCAGCTTCTTCATAGGTTCCGTCCATATAGTCATTTACTATTTTTATCATTTCCAGCAGTTGTAATACAAGATAGTTTTCCTTTGTTACTTCAACCACAGGATGTCTCACAACATATACCATCTTTCCAATAGTTATCTCTTTTATCTTTGCAGCCATATAGTTGCTAACAATTTCCGGTTTTCTCGGAACCTGTGTTGATATACCAAATCTGTTAGCAAGAGAATTGCCAGCATAATATCCATCTACTCTTCCTCTTCTGGAAATATATTTATAGCTTGCAACCACATCTGCACTCGGTCCAATCGGATTCTTTAAAACAGTTTTCTTAGGAATATAATAAATGCCTTTATCGTATTTACATATCTTTCCTTCTTCACAAAGAATCCTTAATTCTCTTGAAATCTCAGGCTTAGGTTTATCCATAAGAGGAATATCACTAAAAAAAATTGGTTCAGTTTCTTTATAATTTTCAATTAAGTATTCGTATAACATTCCTCTCACCTCCTGATAATAAATATAACCCTTCGAGTTACTTTTATTATAATGTATAATATCCGTTTGTCAAGAACACAATTACGATGTATAATCAAGCCATAAATCTCAAATTCAACTGCTACTATCAGAAGGGCGTATTGCGTCCCATTGGTGGTAGCAGTTTTTTATTTAAAAATTTGCTTAACTCCCGAAGGGGTTCTGGCAAAAAATCGCAAGCATTGGCGGAACATCCCATTCCGTCCCCATTTTCAAAATTTGTATTTCTGACAAAAATCCAAATTATCGAAAATGAACCTTGGTGCCGAGCCCCAAACCCCACAATATTATAAAGGAAGGTAATTGTAAAATGAAAAATAAATATAATGAACTACACATCCGTATTGACGATGACGAACTTCGGATACTTAACAAATATAAAAAATTCTTTGAAACTTATTCATATACTCAGATTATACGATCATTTATTCGCGATAGCTTCTGTATAAAAATAAATTACTCTGCAGATCTGGAAATAGCTACTCAGATAGCCCGCATCGGTAATAACATCAATCAAATTGCAAAAGTAGCAAATGAATCCGGTTCTTTGACAGCAAAACAGATGGAGACGATAAACGATGAATTGCTAAAGGTGAACAACCGTGTGAATGCTCTTTTTAAGTATCGTGGTGAATTCATAAAGTACAGCATCCTTGATGGAAGAGATAATTATATCAGAGAAAACATTCTTCCAGATGAATACAACGAAAACAATAATGTAAGTTATAATCATACTCCTGCGATTGAAACAATGGAGGATCCTGCAAATGGCAATAACTAAAATCATTAAGATTAAAGGAAGTGTAGGTTCCTGTCTTGATTACATTACAGATAAAAATAAAACATCCAATCAAACATATGTTACCTATGATGGATGCAGCAATAACACTGTTTCTTATATATTTGACCAGGCAAATCGAATGAATCCGCATTTTACTAACAATGATGATTCTATCAAGGCCTATCATATCATTCAGTCATTTTCCAAGGACGATGATATAACTCCTGAAACCGCAAACCAGATTGGCGCTGAACTAATGAACCGACTATTTAATAACAAATATTCATTTGTCTGCGCCACTCACATAGATCACGACCATACACATAATCATATATTGGTCTGCGCAGCTGAAAGAACCATGACTGGAAAAAAGATAAATGACAATCTTGCTCTTCTTCATAAGCTTCAGCGGTGTAGCGATGATTTATGCCTGGAACATGGATTAAATGTTATCAAAAAGCCAAAAGAAAAAGGAAAGAACTACAGAGAATGGTACGAGGATCTGAATAACCCTAATGGTTCAAAGAAAACTCAGCTAAGAAAACTAATTGATTCTAAGATAAAAACCTCTTCCAACTTTGATGATTTCATAGAACAGATGAGAAATGCAGGCGCAGGAGTTGAATTTGTCAATACATCTAAATATGGAAAAGTAGCAAAGTATCGTCTGCCAGACGCTACAGAAAAAGACAGATGGAATCGTGGATACAATCTCGGTGCTGGATATTCAGATCAGGTAATTGAAAGAAGAATCAGGCGAAGATTAGAATTCATAGAAAAACGTGATCGATTAAGAGCTGAACGCGAAACAAAGAATGCTAATATGACTCTTGCCGAAAAAGCCATTGATAAAAGTACCTTAAAGATATCTTCTATGATTGATACTTCCAATGACACCATATCCAGTGACACCATAGGACTTACCAAATGGAAAAACAAGCAAAACGCTATGCGTATGCAGCAGATCATAGAAGAACTCCGAGATAACTATAATATAAGCTATACTGATGTTAAAGCAAAGATACGAACTCTCGAAGCTGAGAACAACCGACTCGAGGCAGATATAAGAGATACTAATAAATCGATTAATAACTTCACCAAAATTATTCAGTATTGCAAAATCTATGCCTCATCTTATAGCCTTGCCTGTAATTATGGCGAAGCCACGGATAAAGAAGTCTTCTATCAAAATCATTCTTCAGAACTCAGTGCTTTTTTTGAAGCAGATGAATTTTTGTCACGAACTGCTATGGATAAAAACTCATTTTTGAAAAATTCTGATAAATATATTTCGTTCCTCAGCGAAAGACTATCCGATATAGAGGAAAATGTATCTCATGCAAAGGAACAGATCAGGGAAAATAAACAGATTATCAGAGAGCTTCACTCATATCAGAAAGAAATTGATTTATACCTTGGTCGAAATATAGATCGTGGTGCCAGATAAGTATATTGCCCATCTGAAAATCAATTCAGATGGGCAAGTTCATGTTATGAATATATCAGCCAAACATATCTTTACATATAAAAGCCATCTTCATCAAAAACAATCTTTAATTGATCATTCGTTATGCATTTCAGGACTTTATTTCTAATAGAACCTTTAGACATATCCAATCTTCTGAACTTATCCTTGCCGGTAATATGGTCTTTCTCCTTACGGATTAACTGAATCCTTCCAATACCAGTATTCTGTCTTGCATACTCCGCAAAACCCTTTGCCTTACCAAGATTATCGTCAAAATCAGGATTATGCGGTTCAAGAATATCTATGACATATCCAAGTATGGCATCTTTACGAACAATAAGGAAATCAGGATATGTAGGTTTTATTTCATTATCATTTTCATACGGAATGCAGAGAGCCCATGAGCCTCTAGATGGATTTCTAATCCAGCAGACAAAGTCATCCCGTTTTTCTTCTTCCTCAATAACCCCAGCTTCCCAGGTATTTAGCTTCAGCTTTGCTGTGCCAGTCTCTTCACTAACGAAAAGATGGTCTCGATATTCCTTGCCATCGGCATCATGCGGTACCTGAATAGTCTCTGGAAGGCGGAAATTATGCTTACTGACAATATCACCATCTGAAACGATAGAATCGTACTGTCTACGAATCCTGTCAGATTCAATAGTGGCAATGTAACGTCTGTAATTATCATTCAAATCATGGAACTTCTGCTCAGCATACTGATGCAGCTTAGAAAGACATCTGTCATCTGCCGCAAAAAGGATAACATCCAGCTTAAATTCCAACGGAGTCATGGAATTATAATGTCTCCGTCCATATTCATTGCCTATTCCTTCATTGCCCAGCTTCACATCCGCAAGTCTAAACTGCCTATCGATATCCGTATCAGTAGTACTGAAAATGTCAGTCTGATAATATCCTGAAGCCTTTTCCCCAAACACATCGAAGGTCTGTGTAGAAAGCTTGAACTGCTTTACCTGAGTTACAAGGTCATTATATTTCCCATCTGCTTTAAGTCCGGCCACGTAGTCTTCAATCATCTTTACAATATCATCATTCACATCGCTGACTGCGGCAGAATAGAGATTAGACATATTAAGCAAACGCACCATCTTGAACATTGATGTTAGGTAATTGCTGATAACAACCTTACGCACATCATAAGTCAGAAGACCGGCATCGTTGATGAATTTCATTACAGCCTCACGGTCAAACATATCCTCCGGAATCTGTTCTGGCTCTAAAATAGTCTGAGCAGATGTGACTTTTTCTGTCTGATGCGTATTCTGTTCCATACTAACTTCTGGCATAGCCTGTTCTTCGCCCAGTGTCGATGCAACATCTGATGTAACAGTATCAGCGATGTTCTGTGGCTGAAATACAGGTTGTTCCATGGCCGTATTTGTATTTTCTATAGTTTCGATGCAAGCTCTTGGTGTATACTTAGTCTCATTTGTATCAGAAGGTATTCCCGATTCTACAGGTTCAGGAACATTAAGTCCATTCTCTCCTAAGGAAATCTGTCCAGGAGTCTGCTTAAGTATTCTGGCATAAGCTGCGAGGTGCTGTGTCTGACGCTTTACCGTCAAAGTGTCATACTGTTTTCTGCCCAACAGCTCGCCATGAACATCGGTCGGAATTTCTCCGCCTTCCTCACTTTGGAGAGCCTCGACCACCTTTCCTACGGTAGCCTCATCAAAATGCGGCAGATAGAGATGTACATCATTTAAGACATCATCTACCTGAATGTGCGATTGCAGGGGAGTCCGCACCATACGACCGAGAAGTTGTGCAATGTAAGTGGCATCTGTTGCCCTGCGGAAGCTCATCATAGTTTCTGCACGAGGGCAGTCCCAGCCCGTGGACAGGCTTTCCTTAAAGAAAACTACCTTGATATTCTTATCATCCGCTATGCGGGACGGTTCCTCATATCTAACTTCTAACCCATTAATTGTGATGGAGGTATTCTTATCGCCAAAAACATGTACCACCTGTCCCTTCTCAAAGTGGAAGCCAATACGTTCCTCAATTTTCTGCAAGCAATCATCGAGATCTGTTTCAGAAACCGTGTCATTGTTTCCATTCAGAACCTGAATCACAAATACCGGATTCACATAAGCCGTATGTTGTTCATAACAATATTGTGACCAGTGATCCCATTTCTCCTTCCAATCGTCAGCCGCAGCCTGAAGGACAGCCATGTCCTTATTGATATTGCTCTCTTCCGGATAAATGATAACAATCCTGTCTTTTAAAAGACCTGAAGATCGTACTTCATCCGGCGTGACTTGTACCTTGTGCATTGTTGAAGATGACGCTCCCTCAACCAGCTTGTTGAAACGTTCCGTGGTAGCAGACATACCAATCACCACCGGCATCGGAGGCAACTTATCTTCTTCGCTGCCTTTGATGAACTTCTGCATAATGGTGGTCTGTTTTCCTGCTGCCGTTCCCTGCATTCCGCGATGTGCCTCATCTATGATGACATAGAATCGGTCGCTCTTTTCCCTTGCGGTATTTGCAAGTGTCTCCCAAATGGTATAATTCCTATCTCCCGATTTAGTGAGGTTAGATGTTTTCGATAGCTTCTGAGTGTTCAGAAAATAGATATTTCCGTCATCAAACATCTCCTGATCAAAGGAATCCTCCGTAACGGTAACCGTCTGTGATACGCGGATTCGATCTGACTTTGTATCGATTTTCAACTTGCTCTGCTCATTCAGCTGGGGGGAATCGGAAAGCCAAACGAATACAGCATTCGGCTGATCCGGATATTTATCATCACCAAACATGATATCCTCGATCAGGGAAGACATAATGATTGTCTTGCCCGCTCCGGTAGGAGCAGTAAAAGAAACCACCTGCGGCACATGTGTCCGCTTGTAGCCTCCCAATGACTCTGCCGTGAACATCCGTAGTTCGCTCAGAGCTTTTTTCTGAAAAGGGAATAAATTAACCTTCATGTGTTACCTCCCTGTATTAATCCTGAAATTATCCAGATAATCTCTGTAAAGCTGGTAGGTGGTCTTATCCTCCATGTCCCTCACCATCTCTCTATATGCACCCACAGAATCTGTGATTATAAAGACTGTATTTATCTCCGGATGTATGCTAAGCTCCTTCTCGAAAGCAGCATAGGACATTTCATTAATAAGCACAGCAAATTTATTCTCCGGGTATATAACCATATCCGGCAAGTTATCTGATTTCAACATCGGACATTTACCGATACAGCCTGACTTCATCCAAAGAACGGAGAGCAGTTCCTTAAACTGTGCACCAAGGGCAACCATTGTCTTATCAAGAAATCCAAGTTTGAAATAGATAGCATTCGCCTTAAGTCCTTCCGACATCGGAATATCGCTACCGAAATAATTTCCTTTAAGTGGCTTTCCATTCACATCATGCCCTTCAATACTGCATACCGTGCGAGGCCATGTAACATAACGGGCAATGCCAAGCTTCTCCCATTCCTCATCACCAGGTTTAAAGCCCTGTTTCTGTAACAATTTAGCTTCATTATCTGATACTTCGTTATTCGTAACCATAATACATCGGCGATGTCCGCCATCTTCAGCATTAAGCAGGTTTACTGCATGAAGCGTCGTACCCGAACCAGCAAAAAAATCAACGATTACAGCATCTGGCTTATTTGCAACAAAAAACTTAATCGGATCGCATTCCGAATAAATTGATTTCGGATAAGAAAATCTCTTACCAATGATGGAAGACAGTAATACTGATCCATATAAACTTGCATCATGTGATTTTCTATTCCATACCGATTTAGCTGAATTTAGTTTATCTGTTTTTCTTTCAAGTAGTACAGCTCCCTTTTCATCTTTTCCTGTAATTGTGACACTACCATCCTCAATTTCTTTAATAAGACCCTGGTTTAAATAATTTATAGACCATTGTCCCAGTTTATTTTTTCTTCCAAGTTTTGCTGTTCCATCTTGCAACGCCTGAACAAATTTTGGTCTGCTCAATTGCCAGCAACCTTCTATTCCATCTGCGTGCATTGGCCAAACGGCAACGCATCCATTAGGAACTTCTATTACTTCACGACTATTTCCTTTTCCCGGAGGGTAGCCTACTGATTCAATTATTTCTTTATCTTCATTTACAAAAATCGGATAAAAACAATTTTCCGAATGTTCCCTATGAGAATTGCTACCTCTTCGTAGCATTCGAGCCCAAGGTATAGAATCACCTGCACTTTGTTTGTAATTTCCCGTCATTTCAAAATCAAGCATACTATCATTTACGAGAGCAGGTTTTGCGTTTCCCATCTGAACGAAATAAATATACTCTTCAACCCGTGAAAACTGATTTATTCTTGCCACACCTTTCGCATTTATAACATCCGTAATCATCTGTATACTTGCTTCTGGAAATAATTCCTCCAACAAACACCCAAGATGCAGGTACTCTTTTTCATCAATCGTAACAATAAGAACTGAGTCTTGTGGATTCAATAATTTTTTCGCAATTTTCAGTCTCTTTTCCATCATGGACAGCCACTTGCTATGACGATAGGTGTCGCTACCATCAACATAATCGTTGTTATACTTCCAGTCCCTCGCTCCGGTATTGTACGGTGGATCGATATAGATACAGTCCACCTTTCCGGCATAAAGATACTCCAGAAGCTGAAGTGCATGATAATTATCTGCTTCAATCAGTGTATGCCAGAGGTCGCTGTCGGGAGCATTACACACTTCTCCCATCGGCTTCAGGTATGGATATATCGGCTCGCCAAATTCAGCTACCGCAACAAGCTCGTCCATCTTGAAAATTGTTTCGTCATGTGTTTCCTTGCGGTCACAAAGTACATCATCCCCCTCTATCTTTAGAACCTCATATATATCGCTGACATAACCTGTCTTGGCTGCAACTGTCTGTCCAACACGGATAGGAATATCATAAAGCGGTGTACATTCCGGCAGATGTTCTTCAAATACTAGTCCAAATTTCTTTTGCTTAAGTAGCTTATTAGCTTCAGATAGAATACGCTCACGCAGAGCCACATCTTCAATCTGTCCTATCAAATCCTGTAAAACAGCCATTATCCGTCCTCCTGATCAAATATAACCTCATAAAGGGCATTCTTAAAATCACGAATGCCCTTTATATTATATCACTTAATCAAACAACTTTTCCCCATCAACAGAGAGATTATCTAAATCAACATCCTCTTCCTTGATAGGAATAGTCCACTCATTATTACTCATGGTATCAGTAAATTCTTCATCTAATTTCAGATTATATTTTCTTACATAATATACGAGATCTCCCGGCCATATCCATGTACCATCAGTATATGACGATGGCACACCCGCATTACCTGATGAAGGATCAATTACATCCTCAACTGTTCCTGCACATATTGCGACAGGAATACCCGTTTCCAGATAATTACATATATTATCCTTGTAATCTTTATCATAAGAATAATTAATATAATCCTTAATACTTGGATCAGAATCTAAACCATGAGGCATTTCCTTAAAATAGCCTTTTCTAATTAAATCCATACTTATGACCTGCCTTTCTTCTTAGGATAAAATGTCTTCCATTTTCCTGTATTCTTATACATTGTTGGACCAATAACCATTTTACCGTTTGAATATATCCATAAAGTATCTGTTGGTGCCTTAACCTTAACACCCATCTTGTTTGCAAGATTCTGAGCAAATCCCTCGTCAAGCTTGCCGGTTCCACAAGATAGCAGTCTTATTGCACCTGATTTATAACCAGAATCCTTTTTTAATAATGTTGCTAACCTTCTTTGATCAAGAAGTACCCAATTCCCATTATGCATTATTTTAACTTTTTCCGCAGTACCATGGATAGCTACATCTGTAAAACCAGGTTCTTCTTTTATCCACTTTGTAGCATTTTTTAAGGATTCCCCTTCACCTTTACCTACAAAGGCTGAAGATGCACTGACAACATCAATTTTTCGGGAGCCTAATGTATTGCCAAAGCCCCCATGATAACCAGTTCCCATTATGATACCTCCTTTTTCTTAATTGAGGCACCATAATCACTTATAAAGCTGTATATCTCTATTCCAGAATCTCTATACTTCTTAAAGATATAATCCGGAGCAGCGCCATATACAATTATGGCTTTCGGATTCAAATGGTTGATAACTACGTCTAGACCATCTATAAAAATCTTTCTATCAATTCTGTTCTTTATTGTACCATGTGTACCAATAGCTATTACGCATCCCTTAGATATACCGTCTGAGCAGCATTTATATGTACGTCTGTCACCATAACGAATATTTGGAATTACCATAATACCATTCGTTTGAAGCCAGGCACCTATAGCTCTGCTTCTGTATATATTCCACAGCTGCATGACTAAAGGCATGTCCCGATAGAGACTAAAATCCGGTAATATAATACCATTGAACTTACGTAGCAGCTCTAGATATCGTTGGGGATTACGCCACAAACGTTCGAATAGATAATCATCCTCATAAAAGTGTATCCAGCAATTATAATCCTTGGAGGATACAGCTTTAGAAAATGGAATCAGCCGATTAGGTATCTGATATGTTGGTGCAATTACTGGGAATTCAAACAGTCCAGCAAAGCTCGCCATACACACCAAAAAAGCATTAAATACATCTTTACAATTAGATCTTTTACTATTAATTCTACTCATATTAAGACCTCCTTTCTGAGGTTACAACTGGAGAAGATCAGACTATCCCCAGAGGTTCCGTTCGAGGCTTAATATGAATTGCTTAGGTTCAAATAGAAGCACTCGAACTTGATTAAATAGTTGAAACTTAGTCTGTTTTTTGTTACTATAATAAATGCTTAGGTTCGAGTAGAAACACTCGACTTGCACTATATAGGTAGTTAGCGCTATCTATATAGTGCTTTTTTATTACTTTCATAAGAACACCACCTCCTTCGTTGTAATTTTTAATAAAAGCTTATGATACAAAGCTATTATTTCTCATATAACTATTCCAATATGATATCTTCTTCCGCCAGATTATATATATCAATTCTATTCTGAATATCCACAGTATTGACAATCCAGTTTCTCATCATACAAAGCTTTATAAATTCACTAATCCTATTGACTCCATTCATTTCAGATAATGTAATTACAACACCAAACTGAAGACTTCTATCAGTACTTGAATCAGATCTATCCTTGCTTTTAATGCTCAGCCCCCATAGTCCCGACTCATACTGTTTTTTTGCTTTACCATTATCTCTAACCTTCTCAGCGATATGCTTAACATTATCCCATTTACGGTAGATCTGTCTCATTTTCGCTTCGTACAAAGCCACAAAATCACCTTCAGCCTGTATATTATTATCAATTGACTTGATAGTTGCCTTACCATCCTTTTCCATTATTCGTCCAAAATGAATATCCAATTCTGTACTTGTATAGTCTACACCTTGATTCCTATCACATTTAGGAAAATATACCAATGTTGCCTTTGCAAAGTACGGAAACCCCTTATCATCACGAGGAACAGGAATATTATAAGTAAATGTCTCATATTCTTCAGCTGTTCCGTTAATATAAAACTTTATTTCGTTATTCTGTGATGTAAGAATATCCTCTATCTTTATTGGAACAATGCCATACCCCATTTTGTCAGAATTAATATCTTTACGATTCCATCCTGCTGCCGAATCAATAATCAGTGCCTTCGCAACTTCTCTGCTGAAGCCCATAATATGTATCAGATATGCCATCTTCCTTGTAATCCATGGAGCAGCAAAGGATGTCCCTGAAACAAATGCCTCACCTGTAGGATCACATACCTTGATTTTCTTATCTGTATCACCACCATAATATGATATATCAGGTTTATAGAAAAAGCTTAGTACCGGTCCTTTTCTGGAGTAACTTGCCGATTTATTATTAAAGTCTACCGAATTAACAACCAAGGAATTCAGCGAATCCGCAGGTGATCCTATCTTCATATTCTTATTATCACCCTTATTATTTGTTCCTGCTACAATAAAGATAACATCATACTCATACTGTATTCTATCCAGTTCTGCAGCAGCCGGAGATATAAAATTAGGTTCAATCTCAATCGGTGAGCCTAAAGATAAATTCCACACCTTTATGTCTCTATTCGCAGCTACAATATCCCTAATCATTTTTATAACAGTTACAAAATAAAAACCTTTCTGAAGAGCAACCCCAAAATGTCTTACTCTGAAACGTCCACAGTTATCCTCCAGCTCTGGATTAAATGAAGGACCATCCACAATAATAGATGAGACTGCAGTGCCATGTTTTTTGTCATCAGTTCCTATAGGTATTTCTTCCACAAGACAATTCCTGTAATCTACCCATTTTGAGAAATAAACACTGTCATCAAAATGAGTATCAATCACACCGACAATCGGCTCATTTGCAGGATTTGGAATAGTAATTATGTCTTCTTCCGCTACTACCGCATTATAATCAGCCTTTGAAAAATCATATATCTGAGCAGCAATCATATAAGGCATACTATTATGCAACAATTCCAATTGTTCTTTTTTGAGAACTACAGTAGCATCATCTATCATTACTACACTATTAGAATCTATACCAACCATCTTTAAAATATTTTTCGCAGGAATCTTAGTCTTATACAACGTAACTGCAGCTTGTTCTACATCCAGCAAATCTGCCTTATCTATTTCAAAACTACTCACCCAGTAAGCATCAACTACCGCTTTTACAAATGCAGTTTTTTTCAGTTTTCCAATATCCTTCTTGCTCTTATTAATATTTTCTATATCGTTATAATCTATCCTTCCACCATATGATTTTTGCAGTGTATCATAGCATGAATCAAGAATCTCTATCGACCTTTCAAGCGCTTCAATTGAATTATAATATGTAAATACGTGCTTTTCATCACCCTTAGCACCTTCAAACTTGGCACCTCTTATTGATGCATTAGGATTTTTACCTTTTTCTCCTAATAAAACTTTTAATCTATTGCTCTTTGCAACAACAAAAATATAGTGAACACTAATCAATGCGCCTTCAATTCTCTTATCCCTCTGCCAGAACAATAAAATACTTTCAAGCTCTTTTTTTAGCCTCATTATTTTATCAGCTTCTACAAATCCACTCTTAGGAAGATTAATAGGTCCTGGACGGTTACTATTAGGTCTATGATTTATTTGTCCCTTTAACTGTAAAATATTATTCATTCGAATCCCCTTTCAGAACTCGTGAAACAGTACTTTTTGAAACATGTGTTAACATCTCAATTTCTCTAACAGAAAAGCCTTCAGAATTAAGCCGCATAATGTCATCTGGTTTTCGCCCTGTAATAGTTGAATATATTCTTTTGAAATAATCCATATTATCCTCAACATCACTGAATGCCACTGAACTTTTTATAAGATTTCTAAGATCACCCGGATAAGGAATAGTTTCATACATTTCAATTATTTTTCTGAATAACCTTTTATTTTTTGTTTTTATATCAAACAATTTTAAATATTGATCCAGTAAAGCTTCTGCAACACTAATTAAATCCTCTCTCGAATATCTGTTAAAATCAATAACCGCATCAAATCGTCTGATTATTGCCTTGTCAAAATTCTTAAACAAATTAGTAGTTGCAATCAGAAGTATTCTGTCATCCAGCATATCCAAGCCTTTAAGAATTGATGTTACAGCTCGCCCCATCTCTCTCACATCATTTGTATTGGTTCTGTCAAGTGCGACGGCATCTAATTCATCAAATAATATAATTACCTTATCAGGATATCCAAATCCATTTATCTCCTGAAAAAGCTCAGATATATTCTTTTGTGTCTGTCCAAGTTTACTGTCGATAATAAAATTAAAATCGACCATATATATTTCTCTATCAAGGATTCTTGCAAGTTGCTTTACTGCCTCAGTCTTACCCGTTCCTGGCGCTCCTTGAAACAAAAACTTATTCACACCAGCCTTATGTGAAATAGCATTTACTATTCCGAACAAATCCTGAGTAATCTCATCAGATAGCCATAATGTATCAGATGATGATGGTATTTTCTGAAAAAAATCTGTATTATTATAATTCATTTGAGGCACAAACAAATCAGCACTTGAAAGTAACGATGTTATATATTCAGCAAGCTGAACATCTCCACTTTGATCAAAATCGTTAGCAACCTCAAAGGCTTCATTTCTAAAACCGGCTTCATTATTCTCTACATGATACTTTATTAGATTAATGATATTCTTTTTCTTCATGTCTATCACCTCTCTATCTTAATGATTTGATAATATCATTTGGGACACATATTGTCAATATTGAAACACATATCTTGTAACAAAATAAAAAGGTGCATATTTAAATGCACCCTTACATTGAATCATTAATCAATCATTGCATTGCAGAAAACTGCTTCTGCCCCAACCCCAACCAGATCATCCTCAACCCCACTAAGCATCAGATATTCGAAAAAATCAGATGTTGCATCAAAAAGCTCAGGTGTCATCACATAATTAACATCATTATACCTGAATTGCTCACTGGCTGATTTGACAGGACAATACCATTTATAATCCTTATATTTTCGTCTGTATCTATCAGCTTTATATCTCCAGAGTTCAACTACCTTCCTTAATTCCTCTGGAAGTCCGGCAATATTCTCATCACTTATAAATATAAACGGAGCCTCAAGAGATGAATATGTAGCTTTGTATCCCTTATCCATACTATCACCATCCCTTCTATAATACGAATACCATTTCATTCAGCATTATTTCCATTACTCTAGCGCGAATGGATGTCATACGCTTCACCCATTCCATCTGGTCTTCCGCCTTTAAAGCTTCGTTGACGCCCTCTCTCTCCATAAAGCTTTTTGTTATTCTTTCATCTCGTTCTTCAGCCTGCTTCTGAAATTCTAGGCATTCTTTATATATTTCACCAGTCAACAATTTTGCTATATAAAGCGGAGTATGGTAAGTTTTTAAGAAATCCATTCTCATCAATCCATATATTGTCAGGTCTTCACCCTCAAGTTCTTCCATCTTAAAATCTGGAATTTGATAATCCTCCTCTTGTCTATAAGGTATAAGCATCTTTTTTCTCCTCCCTTAATTATTTTAGTTAACATAACATTTTTAAAATGTCAAGTAATTTGTTTATATCCATACAAATCATGATTCACCTTTTGCTTATAATATGCATTCATAGCAATCGGGGCGTTATAAAGCGTTGCAAGCATATAGTTCTTGATATTCTTGATATCACTCGTATTATTGCGAAGGCATTCAACAACATACTGAACTGTCATCATATCATATTTTTCAAACCTTGATATAATTATAGATTTGGGAACGTGCTTATCAGATATAGTTATGATATCACCACCTGTGATAACTATCTCAGCCATAAGCTCAACCATGGTATCTACATATTCCATATCTGAATCACTGTAATCCTGTTTTAGAATCTCATAATCAATATTATCCTTTATGAACTCTATATACTCTTCATAAGTCAGACTATACATACCTGATTTATTCTGAAGCTGGGAATCTGTCCTATCCATCCCATCCGTTTTTCTTTCGGATAGATTGATAAGATTATTCTCACTATTGTCTTTATCACTTATATTAGTATTATTAGATACGGTTTCACCGACTTCTTGAGATATGTTTTTCCGAACCCTTGAGGTCTGATTTTCAGAATCCTTGAATTCTGATTTTCCGAATTCTTTATTATTATTGCCTTTGCAGGCACTTTTTGAAGTATTATTACTTTTTATTCCATCATTATCCGAATTATCATTTATTATTACAAAGCTTTTAACATATATAATATCCGGCTTTCCAAGACCTCTTTTAACCTTTTCAATCAGACCTATCCCTTTAATTGTATCCAGTTCTCCAGAAACCTTAACTGCCTTATCTTTGCCACATCCAAGATCCTCTGCAATCTGTTCCACAGTATAGATAATATAGGTTCTATCCTGATCATCCTGCCACCCGTTCTTTATCGAAAGCGACATCCTATCCAGCATCAAACCATAAAGCAGCTTTGCATCATTAGAAAGTCCCTTAAAATGCGTATCAGTAAAAAGCAGCTTCGGAATCCTATAAAATGTAAATTGATCCGCTTCCTTCCCATAATAATAATTGAATTCTAATCCGTTACTCATAGCAACCTCCGCATCTTATGCCATTCTTGACATATCAAATTAAAACTATAAGCGAAAAGGCACCTTCCGAAAGGATATTATCCTTCAGGAAAGTGCCTTAAGAGCTAATGCATTTTATTCGGTTTTCCTATGAGTAACAGCCAAAATGCCGTATTATTATATACCATAGTGTACCAAATTGGCATACATTTTGGCATACAACCTTAGTAGAACACCTTACAAATGGCTATTTTACTGAGTTTACTTCTTTTCTGACTTCAGAGTCGGGAACAGTAGGACGTCCCTAATAGCAGGACTATCTGTCATTATCATAACTAGACGATCTATTCCGTAACCGATACCGCCTGTAGGTGGCATACCTACTTCAAGTGCGTTAAGGAAGTCCTCATCTGTATGGTTTGCTTCGTCATCACCTGCAGCAGCAAGTGCATCCTGAGCTGCAAATCTTTCTCTCTGATCGATAGGATCGTTAAGCTCTGAGTAAGCATTTGCCATTTCCCATCCATTCATGAAGAACTCGAATCTCTCTACATACTCTGGATTCTCAGGCTTCTTCTTTGTAAGTGGTGATATCTCGATAGGATGATCCATAACAAAAGTCGGCTGGATAAGGTGTTCCTCTACATATGTCTCAAAGAAGAGATTGAGAATATCACCCTTCTTATGGAAGTCTTCGAATTCGATATGATGCTCCTTAGCGAGTGCGCGGGCAGCTTCGAGATCCTTTACTTCATTCCAATCAACACCACTGTACTTCTTAACAGCATCAACCATAGTAATTCTTTCAAATGGCTTTCCAAGATCCATTTCTACTCCCTGGTAAGTGATAGTTGTAGAACCATTTACCTCCTGAGCGATATGGCGGTACATAGCCTCTGTAAGGTCCATCATACCATGATAATCTGTGAATGCCTGATAGAGTTCCATAAGTGTGAACTCCGGGTTATGACGTGTATCAACGCCCTCATTTCTGAATACTCGACCTATCTCGTATACACGCTCCATACCACCTACTATAAGTCTCTTAAGATAGAGTTCTAGTGATATACGAAGCTTAAGGTCCTCATCAAGAGCATTGAAATGTGTCTCAAAAGGACGAGCTGCTGCACCACCTGCATTTGAAACAAGCATAGGTGTCTCAACTTCCATAAATCCCTGGTCATCAAGGAATCTTCTAATAGTTGATATAATCTTTGATCTCTTAATAAATGTTTCCTTAACATCAGCATTCATTACAAGATCTACATATCTCTGACGATATCTTATATCTGTATTTGTAAGTCCGTGGAACTTCTCAGGAAGAATCTGAAGTGACTTTGAAAGAAGTGTTACTGAATCTGCATGAATAGATACTTCTCCCATCATTGTACGGAATACATATCCTGTAACACCGATAATATCACCTACATCAAACTTCTTGAAGTCTGCATAGTCATCTGTTCCAAGCTCATCTCTGGATACGAATACCTGAATATTTCCGCTCTTATCCTGTACATTACAGAATGAAGCTTTACCCATTACACGCTTAGACATCATTCTTCCTGCTATACTTACCTGAATAGGATTAGCATCCATAATAGCACGTCTCTCATTATATGCTTCTGTTTTAACAGCTTTAGCCTCTTCAGGTTCCATTCCTTCTGTATCAGGCATATCTTTACCAACAAGAAGCTTTTCTTCTAAAGCAATATATTCCTGTCTTGCCTGCTCTGTGTGGTATGACTGATTGAACTTTGTAATTACAAATGGATCTTTTCCAGCAGCCTGAAGATTAGCAAGCTTCTCACGACGAACCTTTAAAAGCTGATTAATATCCTGCTGTTGTCCACCCTTCTGATTATTGTTATTTTGGTTATTCTGATCTGACATGCAGTACCTCCTAAAAAGAAAACCGCCGGACTAATCCAGCGGTTCATATTATTCATAGACTAAATTTAGTTTCTTGTAAAATCAAGAACCTTATAACTGTATTTTCCGCTTGGTGCATCAATTGTTATTACCTGTCCAACCTTTGAACCAATAAGCTTTGAACCAATCGGAGATTCGTTAGATATACTTCCCTCTAATATATTAGACTCTGTAGAACCTGAAAGCTTATATGTATATTCCTGCTTTGATTCCATGTCCTCAAAATGTACTGTACATCCAAAGTTTACTGATTCTGTATCAAGATTATCCTCATCGATAACTTCTACATTTTTCAGTATTTTTTCTATTTCAGCTATACGAGCTTCAATATCTCTCTGCTCATCTTTAGCAGCATCATACTCAGCGTTCTCTGATAAGTCTCCCTGCTCACGAGCTTCTTTTATCTTCTGAGCAACCTCACGACGACGGTTAACTTTAAGATCTGAGAGTTCATCTTCGAGTTTCTTAAGTCCTTCATAGGTTAAGATATTTTTCTTTTCTTCTGCCATAATGAGCTCCTTTCGATGGAAAGAAAATGGATTAATGGGTATCTTATTATTGCAGATGACGGGACTCGAACCCGAACCCACGTAATGTGGACATGAACCTGAATCATGCGCGTATACCAATTCCGCCACATCTGCATAATTTAGCCACTGAACGATTGTAACACTATAAAATCAAAGTGTCAACCTTTCAGTGGCTAATAATTTTTTATTTATTAACTATTATGTTATTTCTCTTCTGTTGTACCGTAGTCGTCAACCATCTCTGTTGTTTTAGCGCTATCATCTGCAGCATCTGTTTCAGTTGCCTCTACCTGTTTAGCGTTGTTATATACAAGATCAACAACTTTCTTATAAACTATCTCATAAGAGAAATCTTCATCATTATATCCGTAAGCCTGCTTAAGCTGCTCGATATCAGTCATTCCTGTCTGATCAAGAAGTTCCTGCTTCTTAGCTTCAACTTCATCGTCCTCTGCAGAAATGCCTTCCTTCTCAGCTATTGTAAGGATTATCATCTTCTCACGAATATAAGTTTCTACAGATGTCTTAACCTGTGTCTTAAATCCTTCTTCATCCATACCATAGTATGAAAGATATGTTGCAAGATCTATTCCATTTGACTCAGCTGACTCAGTAACATTACTGATAAGGCTGTCTATACGATCATTTACTTCCTGTTCTGGAAGCTCTGATACCTGAGAAGCATCTATAACCTTGCCAATAAGTGTTGACTTATCTGCTTCAAGATCTGTCTCTGCATTTTCCTTCTCAAGTTCTTCTCTCTTAGCCTGTTCGAACTCTTTAGTAGTCTTATAATCTGTAGCTGAAGCTACGAGAACATCATCGTACTTAGGAACTGTTGGTGATGCCACTACATAATTAAGTGTTGTAGCAAATACAGCAGCCTTTCCGTTTAATTCTTCATTACCATATTCCTTTGGAAATGTAACATTTACATCAAATGAATCTCCAGGCTTATGGCCAACTATCTGCTCATCAAAGTTATCGATATATCCGCTACTTCCAAGTGTTATTTCAGTACCAGCTCCCTGTGTACTTCCACCATCGAACTCCTTGCCATCAACAGAACCTACATAGTCTATATTAACTGCATCGCCCATTGTAGCAACTTTCTTATAATCTTTATTCTCAATAGTGTTATCTTCTATCAGACGATCTATCTCTGATTGAATATCTTCATCAGTAACTTCTGTGTTTGACGGTGTATATTCAACGCCCTTATACTCTCCAAGTGTAACATACTGAGCATATTTATTCTGCTTATCCTTGAGAGATGCCTCATCTGATTTTCCGCATCCTGCAAGTGCTGAAAGAACCATGGTTCCTATAAGCACTGCGCTTACTTTTCTGAACTTCATAATGTCATCCTTTCATTTTCAGACAATTTTCAACCGTATGATAATACCACATTCCTTTTTAAAAATAAAGTGATTTTTGTGATATTCTTGTTAATTGTACGAAAATAGCCAATTTTTCGTGCTTTTTATCTCTACTCATGATATACTTTTTTTGCTTCGCATTAACAAATGCAATTATTATATGTAGAAAGAGAATCAAAAATGCCTCAAACAAAAGAATTAAATATAAAAAAACTTAAACCTAACGCAATTATTCCTACATACGGTTCAGAGTTCTCTGCCGGTGCAGACTTATATGCATGTCTAGATGCTACTGTATCCATAAAGCCGGGAGAAACTTTCCTTGTTAAGACAGGGCTCGCCATAGAGCTTCCCACAGGATACGCCGGACTGATATATGCAAGAAGTGGTCTTGCAACAAAGAAAGGTCTTGCGCCGGCAAATAAGGTTGGCGTCATCGATTCTGATTACCGTGGAGAGATTATGGTTCCTCTTCTGAATCATTCTTCTGAAGTTCAACAAATAGAGCCGGGCGAAAGAATAGCCCAGCTGATTATAACTCCTTACTTAAAAGGAATATTTAATGAAGTTGATGAGCTTACAGAAACTGTTCGCGGCACCGGCGGTTTCGGTTCAACAGGAAGAATATAAAAAAAGCACCAAGGGTTTGTTACTGCCCTTGGTGTTTTATTTATCCTTGCGTATGAAGGCCAAAATATGTTCCCCTGGCCTGTACTTGTCCATAGGCCATTTCCATATCCATAGCAGCCTCCAGCATATTCATTCTTACTCCAGAATAAATATTATCTGTAGTAATTATCTGTTCACCTATATTTGTTGTAATCGAATCAGCTTCCTCATTATACGGAGCAGAGGTAAGTATTTCCTTCATTGCCGCTG
>DOVG01000152.1 GCA_003520205.1 Lachnospiraceae bacterium | reverse complement strand
TACCACCACCAAGGTCATAAACCATAATCTTCTGCTCTTTCTCATTATCAAGACCATATGAAAGAGCTGCAGCTGTAGGCTCGTTTATGATACGCTTTACATCAAGACCAGCGATCTTACCAGCGTTCTTTGTAGCCTGTCTCTGTGAATCTGTAAAGTAAGCAGGAACTGTGATTACTGCCTCTGTTACCTTCTCACCAAGGTATGCTTCTGCATCAGTCTTAAGCTTCTGAAGTGTCATTGCAGATATCTCTTCTGGTGAGTACTTCTTATCATCTATCTCTACTTTATAATCAGAACCCATATGTCTCTTAATTGAAGAAATTGTCTTGTCAGCATTTGTAACAGCCTGACGCTTAGCAGCATCACCGACAACTCTTTCACCAGACTTAAGAAATGCTACTACAGATGGTGTAGTACGTGCGCCTTCTGCGTTAGTAATAACAACCGGCTTACCACCTTCCATAACAGCAACACATGAGTTTGTTGTACCTAAGTCAATACCTATAATCTTTCCCATTTTATATATCCTCCTAAATATTTTAAACTTAATTAACTACTTTGACCATTGCATGTCTGAGAACCTGATCTTTATACATATAACCCTTCTGCATCTCTTCGGTTATGAGGTTTTCACCCTGACTTTCATCCTCTTCATGGATGACCGCATTGTGATATGTAGGATCAAATTCTTTGCCAACAGCATTCATAGGAACTACTCCGATTCCCTCAAGAGTATCCATTAACTGTTTATATATCTTTTCAACACCTTCCTCGAAGGAATTTTTTTCTTCTTCAGAAACACTGTCAAGTGCTCTTTCCAGATTATCTATAACCGGAAGTATCTCTTTCAGAGCATTCATAGAACCTCTGTCGGACATTTCAGCATTTTCCTTCTTGTTTCTTTCTCTCATGTTATCAAACTCAGAAAGAAGTCTGGTGTATTTTTCTTTATTTCCTTCAGCCTCTTCTTTAGCAGCCTCAAGTTCAGCCTGTATCTGTTTTCCACCACGACGGCTCTTCTTTGGAACCGGCTTTGGTCTGTCTTCCGGCTTAATCTCTACCTCTTCATCGATATAAGCTTCTGTTCCCGCTCTTTCATCGCCGTCAGTTACAGTAATCTTCTGCTCTGCAGGAAGCTTCTCATCCTCCTGTGCCTGCTTAAGATTCTTGAGCTTTTCATTCATACTCCTTTTTGCCATCAATCTTCACCCCTTGTCTCTTTATTTCGGAATATTGTGTCTAATTCATCCGTAAGGGTCTTCAAAGTGCTTACAACCTTACGATAATCCATACGCTTAGGTCCTATAATTCCTATAGTACCCTTTGCTCCCTCCGGAAGCTGGTAAGTCGAAGTAATAATAGAACAATCCTTCATGTTTTGAACAGGAGCTTCATCACCGATATATATCTGTATGTTATGCTCACCGTCCTCAGACTTAAGAGTTTCATCAGCAAGCTGGTTCAGACCCGTCTGTTCCTCAAAAGTCTCCAAAAGAGCTGTCGCCTTAGATACATCTCCAAGTTCCTGAAATTTAAGGATATTCGAAGCTCCGCTAGTATAAATCTTCATTTCCTCGGCTTCTTTTACGGCATCAACTATTCCTTCAAATATACTCTCAAGTATATCGGCATAATCACCTGCTTCTCGCTTCATAGTCTGCATAAGCTCAATGTTAATCTGATCAACCGATATTCCCTGAAGAAATGTATTAAGCAGTATATTGAACTTTAGCACTTCTTCATTTGACAGAGGTCTTGATACCTTTATCAGCTGGTTCTTGGCTATATTGTCTCCGACAACAATAACAGCCACCAGTTCTTCATCATCAACCTGAGACAGCTGAATGAACTTTACCTGCTTATTGCGAAGCTGAGGTGTTGTAACCATTGTGGCATACTGCGTATTATATGCCAGAACCTTCGCAACCTGCATCAAAAGCGCTTCGAGCTTGTCAACTCTTTCAAGGAGTGCGCCTTCCATACGCTGTGACTCTTCCTTTTCTGACATTACCTTATCTACATAGAATCGATATCCTTTATCAGTAGGTATTCGTCCAGCTGAAGTATGTGGCTGAATCAGATATCCGAGTTCTTCCAGATCAGCCATCTCATTTCTAATAGTTGCAGAACTGAGACTCAGATCAGACAGCTTGGATATAGTTCTTGACCCAACCGGCTCTCCTGTTTCAAGATAGTTGGAAATGATAACTTTGAGGATGGTCTGTTTTCTGTCATCAAGATCGTATTCTACACCCTGTTGCATTTTATCACCATCCTTATTTAGTTTTTTGTTAGCACTCAAAACTTCCGAGTGCTAATTACTCTAATAATGTACACCCATACGTCACTTATGTCAAGAAAAAATCAATAATTTCAACAAATTTATATAATGATTTTATACAAAAGAAATAAGGTGTTAAAGCACCCTTTAACACCTTATTTATCCAGTATAAAATCTGCAAGAATATAATTGCTTACATCTATTCCTTTTTCTGTTAACCTGACTCTCTTATCATCAACACTTATGAAGCCCTGATCAGTATATTTGTTAATTACTTCACCATATATGTCAAACATATCTCTGTTGAATCTGGTCTTAAATTCTTCCCTGCTGACACCTGCAGTCATCCTCAGACCAAGAAACATGAATTCTTCCATTCTCTTATCAACATACATGGTTTCCACATTTTCTCTGAGTACCATAGAAGCATGATCATATACTCTGTTTCTGTCTGTATCACGAGTCAGCTCATCTCTGATATCCTCACATATTTCTATGTAGCTGTCTATATTTTTGATATTGGTAAATCTCTGACCTTTGAAGAATGATGCCGCTCCTATTCCAAATCCTATATACTGACCACCAGTCCAATATACAGAATTATGTCTGCTCTCGTAACCGGGCTTAGCATAATTCGAGAATTCATATCTCTTGTAACCAAATGTTTTCAGCACCTTTTTAGTCATAACATACATTTCCCGGTCCTGATCTTCATTTGGTATCATATTAATAAGATCTTCTCTTTCACTTAGAGGTGTACCTTCCTCCACCTGAAGCGAATATACAGACACGTGTTCAGGAGAAAGCTCACCCACTTTATTCAGTGTATCAACCAGAGCATGAAGATTCTGCCCCGGAAGTCCACTCATCACATCAACACTGATATTTTCAAAACCGGCTCTTCTGGCAGATTCAAAACCTCTCAGGAATTCCTCATAGGAATGTATCCTTCCCAGACGCCTTAGCATTTCTGAATCAGCCGACTGTAGACCTATAGATAATCGATTTATACCATATTCCCTGAAGCTGATTAAATCAGTATACTTAATGGTCCCCGGATTTGCCTCAATAGTAATTTCAGGGAAACGGTCTATCTTGAAGATATGACGAACCGTATCAAGTACCTTACCTATCATTGCCTCATCAAGTATTGTTGGTGTTCCTCCACCTATATATATAGTTTTGACTATAAATCTGTCAGCATACGGTTTGTACATCCTTATCTCACTCATCAGAGCATTGATATACTGTACCAC
>DOVG01000118.1 GCA_003520205.1 Lachnospiraceae bacterium | reverse complement strand
GTAGTCTTCCGTCATCTATCTTATATAGCCCCATAAGAAGATTAATAAGCGTTGATTTACCGGTTCCTGAAGCACCTACTATACCTATCATTTCTCCCGGCTTTATAACTGCATTTATATCTTCAAGCACAGGTGAATACGACTTATATCCAAAGGTTGCATGGTCGAATACCACCTCACCCTTTATATCTATATCATGCACATCTGCTGACTCTTCTTCAATACTCTGAGCCAGGACATCATATACTCTCTCAAGACTGCTTGTCAGTCTCGAAAGCTCCTGAGGAAGTCTTCCCAACCAGCTTATATACTGGAATAAAAGCATAGTATAGGATATAAACTGATACAGTTCTCCTGCTGACATCTTGCCGGCAAAAACGTCTGTACCGCCAAAATACACAACTATTACAACTCCCATTCCCATGAAGAATGATAGAACCAGATCAAACATAGCCCAGAAACGTTCATTTCTTTTCTGGATATTCGCGAAAGCCGTGGACAGCACTTTGAATCGGTCTGATTCTTCTTTTTCTTTACCGTATGTCTTAACAACACGCATTCCGGAAATGACATCCTGAAGATCACTGGATACATCATCATTCTTCTTAAACTGCAGATGAAATATTCTGTGGATGGTCTTTCTTAGTGACAGCATTATAACCGAAACAATAGGAACGCAGATAAATGTAAGAAGCGCCAGCTTCAGATTCAGTATCATCATAAATATAATATCCCATATGAAGATAAAGAATACTGCAAACAGATTACAGAATACATCTTCCATAAACTGACGAATAAATACTGTGTCATTAATTATTCTGTTAAGAAGTTCACCCGGTCTTCTGTCATTTATGAATTCAAGTGGCAGCTGCTGATACTTCTTAAAAAGCTGAATTCTCAGATCTTCTGCTATCCTTGCACCGAGCCTGGCCGAAGAATTACTCTTTAGTATATTTACTATGACTATTCCTACACTAAGAGAGAACATCATTGCAAGATAGATAAGAGCATCTCTCATCCGGCCTCCCTCTTTCAGAACATCATTTATCAAATGCTTCTGCACTTCAGGATTCAGAAGCGTTGTTACTGCTGCAAGAATCATTAGAAAGAATACTCCGAAGAATTCCTTCTTATATGGTTTTGCCATCCTTACAAAAACACTTAAAAACCTGCCTTCTTTAGAACATTTCGGGCATTGTTTTGTTCCCGGTATAACGCGTCCGCACTTAGGGCATATTTTTTCGTACTCATTACTTATCACTTCCTCATATCTACCGGATATAAGGATATTGATTCCTCTTGCCACATACGCATATCGGCTCATATGCTTAGATGAATAATGGACAAGTACCATATCCATATCCTTATATCTTGCAGTAAGAAGCCCTCCGCCGATTCCCAGCTCTGCATGTACTTCTTTCAAATCTTTTATTTTATATTGTTCTTTCTTTTCCCCTCTGATTACATATACGTTTCTGGTGGTTACAACCAGATAAGAATCTTCTGTCAGATTCCCGGCTGTGTCTATATCAACCGGAACTGAATAATAAATCCTTTCGTCTCCAGTTGTTTCCACCAAAGCTTCTGTTTTCGGAGGAAGCTTGTATTTTAATATCATTGTATTACCTTTACCTTATATAACTTAAATATATATCTCATCTTCCCATCTATTACAGGAACAGATCCAGCATCCTTCGCTCTTTCTGCGTCAGCTTATCTACATCTCTTATCTCAAACCGGTTTTCATCCACATCCAATATGATAAGTCTCGTATCAGACAGCTTTGTGACAGCATTTGACCCCATATTAATTGCAAATTTGCACTCTCCCTTATCAGTCATCACATGAAAATATGCATAACCGAATTCATCCTTTATGCTGTATATTTTCTCTATAACCGGTGTAAAGTATCTAAGCTCAAGTTGCTCCATTAATATCTCTCGGGTTTCATCAGACAGCTCGTTCATATCCTCTATGATTCCTATTTCTCTGCTTTCATTACTGTATTCCCTGATAGATATATACTTATCCGCATCCGAAAAAGGAAATAGCCTTACCACCTTCACGCGGTCATAGTGAACCCCATCATAGTCCAGACTTACAAAACCGCCTTCTGTTTTCTCGAATCTATCCTTCCTGGTGATTATATGAATTGCCGTCATTTCCTCGGCCTTTTTCTCATATATATTTACTGTATTTTCTTCCATATATGCTCCCTTCATACTCCAATCAAATGTATGAGCTATACCTAAAATGCATTAAGTGCCAGTGACTTATTCTGAAGTTCTGACAGATTACGGAATATTCCATTCTCCAGCTTACTTAATTCTTCTTCAGTTCCTTCCTCAACTATTCGTCCACCATCTATAACTATCAGTCTGTCCGCATCACGAAGCGTAGAAAGTCTATGCGCTATAGAGAGTGTTGTTCTTCCCTTCACCAGAAGCTTCAGGGAATTCTGAATAGCCTTCTCTGTTTCTGTATCCACACTTGCAGTAGCCTCATCTAAGATCAGTATCTTCGGATTGGCAAGGATTGCTCTTGCTATAGATATTCTCTGCTTCTCACCTCCGGACAGATCTTTTCCTGAAGCTCCTATTATAGTGTCATAACCATCAGGAAGTTTTGATATGAAATCATGCGCACTCGCCAGCTTCGCAGCACGGATGATATCAGCTCTTGATGCATTTTCATTTCCATATGCTATATTCTTGGCTACTGAACCCATGAATATATATGTGTCCTGAGATACCATCGCTACATTTTTTCTTAAATCCTGAAGCGCCAGATCCTTCACATCAGTTCCGTCTATTTTTATGCTGCCTTCATTTACGTCATATAGTCTGGATATAAGATTAACAAGCGTAGACTTACCTGCACCTGATCTTCCAACTATTCCTAGAAGCTCGCCCTCTCTTACCTTCAGATTTATATTCTTCAGAACAGGTCTTCCTATCTGATAGCCAAATGTAACTCCATCTAATTCTATCTCTCCCCTTGGCTTATCCAGCTTTACAGGATTATCCTTCTCCCTTATCTCAGGTATAGCATCGATTATTTCAAACAGACGTTCAGCCGAATTTATACTGTCTGACCACATACGAAATACCCAGGCAAAGAAATTCATAGGTCCATTTAGCTGCATTACATATCCTACAAATGTTATAAGAACACCCAGTTCTATCTTGTCTGTTTTCAGAACAAAGAATACACCGACTATCCATATCCATATGCTGGATATTTCCATTACCAGGTTGTAAAGTATAGCGAATCTGTTTCTCAGCTTTACTATATTTATCTCAGCCTCACGCAGTTTCTGATTTGGGTGCATGAAGCGTTCTATCTCAGACTCTTCCTGACCAAACGCTTTAACTACTCTGGCTCCGGTCAGATTATCATTTGCTTTTCCTGTTACCGCCTTTTCGGCTCTGTGTCTTTTTCCTGAGAGAGTCCATAGACCTGGTCTCAGCTTCACAGTCATGAAAACAAGTAATGGAAGAAGTATGCAGGCTATAAGTGCCATCTGCCAGTTCAGTCTGTACATGACAACAAATGTAACTATAATTGTTATTCCATGCACAAATATCATCGGCAGTCCATCGATAAAGAAGTCTCTTACCCTCTCCGAATCACTCAGCACTCTCGTCATGAGACCGCCTGTCTGCTTGTTTGTATAGAAACTAAGAGATAAACGGCTCATTGCATCAAAGACATCCGTCTTGATATCTCTTACAGC
>DOVG01000175.1:843-5220 GCA_003520205.1 Lachnospiraceae bacterium | reverse complement strand
AATCAAGTTTACCCAGAAGGGTAGTTGTAGCAAGTATCAGCTCTATCTCAGCAAGTATGCTCTGTTCTCCAAGTATATCTATATCACACTGCATAAACTGACGAAAGCGTCCTCTCTGAGGTCTGTCAGCTCTCCATACATTTCCCATTTGAAGTGCCTTAAATGGTGATGGAAGATCATTTGCATTATTTGAATAATATCTTGATAGCGGAAGTGTAAGATCATATCTGAGTCCACTGTCAGTCAGTATACTCTGATCTGCATCTGCTGCACCACTGGATATAAGCTTATCAACAGCTGAGGTCAGCTTGTCACCTCTCTTCAGTATTTTGAATATAAGTTTCTCATTCTCTCCTCCCTGATTACTGGAGAGATTCTCTATATGCTCAACTGCCGGTGTCTCAACCGAGGTAAATCCAAAATTCTTATATGTTTCCTTTATAAGTCCTATCGCATAGTCTCTAATTTCCATCTCACGTGGAAGTATGTCCTTCATGCCTGTAACAGGCTTCTTCTTCATAGCCATTTCTTACTCCTTGGTACTTTTTTTACAACGCTACATTATAAAGCAAATCACTAAGCCACTTCAAGTAGTTTATTGATATACTATGCCTTTACCCCTGATTGTTCTTTACCTTTACATTTTTCTTCAATCCTTTCTTATATATCCACTTCATATACGATTTCTTTTTTGTCTTTGGAATCGTAACTTTGACTTTCTTATTAATTCCTTTAAACGCTATCTTAGATATATATGATTTTTTAAGATATCTTGACTTTATTTCAAGACTTTTCAATTTCTTACATGTTTTAAATGCATTTGCCTCTATTCCTTTTACCTTATAAGAAATACCATTAATCGAAACGATTGATGGAACGGATTGTATTTCCAATGACTTATCAGATGGTCCACAAAAGGTAGCATATCTTTTTCCAGAAGCATCTTTTTTTATTTTATACTTTCCTGTTTTAGCAAAGTCCCTATATTTCTTTCCAAGCTTATTTGTATCCTTTGCTACAGCATTTAGATTATTTGGATCAACAGAATATAGTTTTATCTTTTTCTTATCAGAAGTATACCATTTTATAGATTTGTCTTTTGCCATTATAGGCTGACAATCAGATAAATTCAGTTTTGTAGTCATCACATCCATAGCGCTATTACCCATAGAATCTATCTTGATTAACTTCGTTACATACTTATTAGTCTTAGTATTCATTTCCTCCCACATTACTATCAGATTATTGTTGTTCACTTTTACAAGTTGTGGAGTAAGCGCAGTGATTTTTGAGCCTGCTTTGAAATTCGTAAGCTTTATAACTTTTTTCTTATAATCTTTTTTTGAAATCACATTTATGAATACATTCCTAACATCTGATTTTGATGACACGGCAGCATTATTTACTATAACTATACTCTTATTGGTTATTTCCATTCCCCCAAGGCTCATCCCCGTATAATTACTGTAACTGTCATCCTCTGGTTCCTGAACTACTCCATACGCCTTTGGATCTGTAAGTTTATCCTTTACACCGGTTATAGTCAGTGCTATTCCTCTTGGATACGCATCACCAAGATCGCACCTGTATATATTCTCATCATCGGTTTTTATTATCTGCATAAAGGAATGGCTTACATACCCCCATGACAAATTCATAACATCTGTAAAGCAATCAACCAACTTCATGTCCGACTCTGAAATAGTAAATGTCATATTTGCCTGGTGATTATATCCGTCTTCACTCTTATACATCTCGTGGCAGGTGTGAATATACAATTTCCCTCCTGTTTCAGTCATTGAAAGAGAACCTGCGTCAAACGGAATTACTGTATTAATATCACTAATAGATAACGCACCCACACGCTTCCAACTCTTTGTATACTTTACTACTCTCAGCACTTCCTTCTTTGCATCCTGCTTTATATTACTTTGTCCATATACTATAAAGAAATGTGTCTTTCCCTCATAGAATCCACCGAATTTATCTAATTCATGTTTTATTTTCTTCCTTTTAGTTACCTTTCCCCCTTTGTAATACTCTATTTCAAGATATTTTCCTGTATTTTCGACTCTCATATTCTTTTTCTTTGAAAGCGATACCAGATAAGAATCTATTATATCTCCATAGGTATAATTACCTGTTTTATGAATATTGACAGTTGATATCTTTGATTTTATGGAAATAGATGACTTGACTTTTAACGTTTTAGATGCCGTCACAGTTATAGTTATTGTTCTACTTATCTTTCCATCTCTTGATTTAACTGTAATAAAGGCTACACCTTCACTCCAGGCCGTTACAGTTCCTTCTTCATCTACAGTAAGGACTGACGTATCTGATGATTCAAAAGTATACCCTAAGTTAATACTACTCTCAGACTTTATTACGATATCTGTTGACTCTCCCGGTTTCAGACTCTGATCAGCCGACAGCTTTATATCTTTAGGATATTTCGTACTTATACTTTCTATATAATAATCCTCACCACTTTTCTCTATAGCAATGTATTTATCACCCATTACCATTCCAGCATACTGAGGATAGCTTAGATCATAAGTTCCCATTTCAGAACCAGAATTAAGATAATACTCTGTGAGCTGCTTATCTCCAGTTAATACTATAAAGCTTTCTCTGCTCTTATTATATGCCGCTCTTGTACCATAATCCTCAAAGTCTTCGCTTGCTTTAGTTTTTGCAGCCATTAGTAGTGCATCTCTGTTACTGATATTGAATACGCTTGTCTCTACACCACCACCCATGAGAGATATACTTGTTGTCTGTTCTGTAGTATCAGTATAATCATATACGTTAGAATCAAGTATATTAACTCGTCCACCATTAAATGTAGATAGCGTTACCAGATATTTACCCTCTATAAGTTCAATACTCTTGCAATGATCATACCAATAACTCTGATACAGGATACACATGTTCTCGCCATGAAATTTTATCTTATCATTTTTATCTATATTAGCTGCTTTAAGAACTGACATTTCATGATCATAACCCCAGTATATCCAGTTATAAAATCCCCGATAATATATATTTCCAGATGTAGTATCTATACCTGCTATTTCATATATATCTGAAGGGCATTCATTATCACTTAATAGATTACCTTGCTTATTATACACAACAAGACTTTCTCTACTTGTTTCAGTCTCACTATTATACTCATTTCTTTTCAAATAGAATCTTAACTTATCATCAACAGCCATAAGTCTGTCCTGCGTACCATCTATAGTAAACATCTGATCAATCTTACCTGTAACCATATTAAAGCCCTTAATAACTGTCCAATAAGTCGAATTATTCTTATATATATAATTGCCTGTTTCTTCATCATATATATAATCATAGTCATAATCGTAGTCGGAAACGCTAAAATACAGATAATCCCCTATCTGATACATATCGCTGACATTATATGAAGCTCCTATAGTTTCGGTATAATCAGTAATCGTCTCTTTCTTCAGGTCATAAAAATAAAAACCTTTATATCTGTTATAAAAATATAGACCTCCGGCCTTTTCACAAGTATATATAGATGAACTGTCTATTTTTTCACTTATTTCTGAGGGCATCTTCGTCGCACTTTTACTTGACGCATCAACCTTTCTTTCACCACCCAGAATACCAAATATCATTACTACGGATAAAATCATCAAATATACTTTCTTCATACTCATTAATTCTCCCCTATATAATGTGAACAAAAAAGACTAATAATTGATGTTTCTGCTATCGACTCCGATCTGTTTTCTCTCCAGCATCTCGTCTATTCTGCTAATGTACTCATCTACATTTTTTACATTTTCTACTCTGTCTATTCTGGTTATCTCACCATCATCTATACTTAGAAGTCTTGTAATCGCTCCCGCTCCTGCCGCAAATGTATCTAACTTCTCTTCCATGATCAGAACATTATATATACATTCACAGTCCGGCTTTGCAAATCCTGTATTCTCCAGATTCCCAGCTATATTCTTCTGTCTGTACAGATAATATGGTTTAAGTCCCATTTCTCTGCTTCTCTTATCAGCCAGAGATATCATCTGATCCATGTCATGATTTATCTTGCTCTTATAGAAGCTAAGTTCCTGATTCAGATTAGCAGTTCTTTTTATCGCCAGGGAATGTACAGTCAAAGATTCCGGTTTCATCTCCTGAATCTGGTCAAGAGTATATTCCATATCTTCCAGAGTTTCATCCGGAAGGCCTGCTATTATATCCATATTTATATTTTTGAAGCCGACTTTTCTTGCTTCACGAAAAGCCCTTTTTATATCCGCTGGCGTATGTGCACGACCTATAGTTCTTAATGTCTTCTGGTTCATCGTCTGAGGATTTATGCTGATGCGGGTACACCCAAAC
>DOVG01000175.1:0-674 GCA_003520205.1 Lachnospiraceae bacterium | reverse complement strand
TGATCACTTGAAAGAGCTGTAGGAGTTCCCCCTCCTATATATATAGCTGCCAGTCTTCTATTACGATTCAGATATGATATAAATGGAAGCTCTTTCTTAAGCGCTTCTATATATGCCCCAACCTTCGACTCATATTCATGTATAGGATACGCTGCAAAAGAACAGTAAAGACATCTGGTAGGGCAAAATGGAATCCCTATATATAAACAATAATCATCATATGGGCTGAATTCCTCGATAATCTTCTTCTCAGCATTTGCCACCTCAGTTGCAAGTCTTGCTTTCTCCAGACTGGTATCATATATGGTCTGAAAATAGTCTATAACTTCCTCCTCTGTCTTTCCTTTCTCCAGTCCTGATGTCGCTATCTTAGTAGGTCTCATTCCCGTAAGGCTTCCCCACGGAAGACTTCTGCCTGTATATTCGGATAAGAGTCTGTATGAAGCCAGCTTCAGGCGGTTTCTATATCTCTTTCTATCATGAAAATTCCCGTATGCATATGCGGAATACTTTATATAACCCTTCTCCTCTATCCTGAGTCTTGAAGATGAGTCATCAAAAATCGCAGTAAAAACAAAGGAGAATTCTCCAAATATCTCCCTGTTATACTGTGAAACCTCCGAAGGTGTTGCAACACGAATCTTTTCTCCAATAAAAAATGCGCTTATCATCGT
>DOVG01000125.1 GCA_003520205.1 Lachnospiraceae bacterium | reverse complement strand
CCAGTCGGCTCATCTGCAAAAACCATATCTGGTTTATTTATAAGTGCTCTGACTATTCCGACACGCTGCGCTTCACCACCCGACAGCTGATTAGGGAATTTGTTCCAAAGTTTCTTCTCTATACCAACCTTCTGAAGAAGATCCTTAGCAGTTTCAGCAAGCTTCCTCTTATTTTGTCCGGTAAGCAGCCCTGCTGCAAGAACATTGTCCAGGATACTCATAGTTCCGATAAGATGTATCTGCTGGAACACAAATCCACAATGTCTTCTTCTGAATATAGCCAGCTGGTCACTCGTGAACTTAGTTATATTTTTCTCACAGAAGATAATCTTACCCAGACTTGCCTTATCCATTCCTGAAAGAGCATACAGAAGCGTCGACTTACCAGCTCCTGATGATCCCATGATTACCGTGAAATCACCATCATAGATTTCCAGATCCATATTCTTGATGATATGATGCTGGACACCACCGGCTGTAAAGGATTTACAGAGCTTATCTGTTTTTATAATAGTGTTCTTTTCTTCCATTTTATTTTCCTTTTATAGCTTATCAGTTAAAGCTTTTTTACTAGAATATTATTCGTACTTCTTCTGTCTCTGCTTCTTGATTATATTTACGATTACTATTATAGCCACGATTACACCGATAAGTCCTGCTATAGGTCCTACTGGCATACTTGCCTGGGCTGCTTCCGGAGAAGCTTCAGCTGTATCAGCTTCTACTTTCTCTTCATTAACTACGAAGCTTGTCTTCTCTTCCAATGTCTTTGATTTACCAAGTACATCTTCATAAGTAACCTTGATATGTATATCATCACTTCCTACCTTATCAGGTGTGATTGTCATATCTACAGTTCCGCTTTCACCTGATTCGATTGTTCCAACAAAGTATGATATTTCCTTAATTGTATCACCACTAAAATCAACTGTTACATTTCTAAGCTTATCAAGCCCCATATTATTAACCTTGAAACTAAGACTTGTCTTACCATTTAATTCTACTTCTGATTTTGTAAGCTTTAACTCTGAAACACCTATCTTAGACTCCTGAACTACAGGAACTGTAAGGCTTGCACTGTCATCAAATGATTCGCCCCAGCTGTTCTCATATGCATATGCAACACTTACTGTATAATTCTTCTGTTCCAGATCTTCTTTAGCTTTCATCTTTACTGATACATCTGTTTCTTCTTCTTTTTCAAGCTCATCTATATAGATTGAATCAGAACCTGATGTAGGAACAATCTGATTGTTTTCACTTGAAAGCTTAAGTTTTATATTTGTGAGCTTTGTACTATCAGATTCATTTCTTAAATGAATCACCATATCGAACTCTGAACCTGCTTTTACATTTTTACCCTTTATGTCACAACCTGTAACCATAAGTCTAGGTGTTGTATAAGCGGCATTAACTGTGCCTGCTTTTCCTTTTGATAAACCAAGCGTAGCGCCAACCATGATAGCGGCTGCTGCAACTAATGCAACTGCTTTAGTTAGTCTACGACGCAATAAAAATGTTCCTCTAGTACTCATAATACTTTTTCTCCTTTTTATTTACTTTGCATTAAACAAACATTTTATGCATTTATTATAGGAGCAATAAGATTAATAGTCTTTAGCGGAACATTAATTTTTTCTTAATTTTATGTTTAAGTCAGTTTAAAGCTGATAGTTACTCTAAAGCCTCCATCAGCATTTGCAACTTCAAGACTCCCTTCCATATTTTCCATAAGTTCCTTAGCAATAGCGAGTCCAAGTCCTGTACCCTGAATTCCCTCTGCATTGGCACCTCGTTTATATTTCTTCGTAATTATACCTAGTTCTTCGACCTTTACTCCACCTCCTCTGTCTGTAAAGCTTACTGACAGAGTGTCCTTATCGGTTTTTCCATGTACATATATATTAGTATTAGCATATTTATAAGAATTATAAATAATATTACTAATAACCTGTGTCACTCTTATTCTGTCACATAAGAATATACATTCAGGTATTTCCAAGCTCTTTATAAGATCTCTGTTGTCGGTTTCTTTTATTATCTGTTCCAGAGCTGTACTTTCCATATCTGAAGTACTCACTTCCATTTTATCCAGCTCCTGCATAGTAGAAGTAAAAAGGTTCGATACCAGCCTGTCTATATGATCTGCCTTTTCACCTATAGCCACTATTTTCGTCCTAAGTTCTTCTCTGTCCTCCTTGACTGATAAGAGCTCGGACATCGCCTTTATGGAAGCAACAGGAGTTTTGATATCATGACTCAGCTGTGCCACAAGCTCCTTCTTACTTATATTTGCTTTAAGCTCTCTTTCACGTGCCACTGCCAGTTCTTCACGCATGATATCGAAGCTCTCTGTAAATGCACCAAACAAATGAAGTCTGTCCATCATAAGCGGTTTATCCAGATCCCCTGACGCTACCGACACAGCGAATTCCTTCATACTGTCAAACGGCTTCACAACCCTTAGCTCTATCCAGAGAAAAGCAAGAAGTATAACTATAAATGCAACTAATGCCGCCCCCAGATATTCAAGAACAAGCTTTGCTTCAATATTCTTTTCCAAGTCAATCATATGGTTGTAGATAATCAGCTTTCCTACTACTTTATCATCTACAATTATGTCTCTTATAGTATCTCTGTTGGATGTAGCTTTAACTATAGAGTTTGCGTCATTTGCATTACCATTTTTATAAAGAATTTCCTCTTTATCATCCAGTACTGCATAATCAAAGCTGCTATCAGGATAATCAGCATCAGTTCCCCATGACTTCTCTATTTCAGAAATCACAGCATTTACTTCTACAGTATCAAGATTTGAAACTGTTTTATAATCACTAAAAGCTATGTTTAAACAGGGCATTATAAGCACCAGAAATGCAACTAAACAAAATAAAGCTATAAATTTTCTCATAGATTAAACATTAATCCCATTCCCCTTACTGTTTTTATGTATTCAGGATTATTGGGATCCTCCTCCAGTTTTTCTCTCAGATGTCTTAAATGAACATTAAGAGTTCCTTCTGAAACAAAGCTGTCCTCCCAGACATTATCAAAGATTTCATTTTTAGAAATAACTCTGTTCTTGTGTGTTACCAGATAAACCAGCAGCTTATACTCTATAGCCGTAAGCTTTAGATATTGTCCGTTTTTCTTTACCATAGCCGAGTCAATATCTATAATAATATCTCCAAAGCAGATCTGTGTATGTTCCTCTACCGGTATGGTCTTTTCGTATCTTTTAAGAACAGCCTTTACCTTTGCATAAAGCACATTCAGAGAATATGGTTTAGTTATATAATCATCGCCACCGATATTCAGTGCTATAACCATATCATCGTCACTTGACCTTGCGCTTATAAACAGAATCGGCACGTCGATTGTTTCCCTGAGTTTCTTACATAGGTCAAATCCCGACATACCACTATCCTTACCAAGATTGATATCCAGAAGAATCAGCTTAACAGTATTTGACTTCAAAAACTCTATTGCCTCTATAGCATTAAATACACATTTAGACGGAACGTCAAACATATTAAAGTATTCTGCAGTAGACTCGGCCAGTTCTACCTCATCGTCTACAATAAGTACACTTACTTCCATTAACTATTTCTCCTCATTTAAAATTACGGTAACTATTCTATCATATCCGGTAAAAGTTCGGAATAATAAAGTATTCTTTTTACTAACACAGTATGAACACTTATGCTGCTATCATAATATAGCTGGTGCAACAAAAAGTTAAGCACGCATTATAAAAACCGCAATTCATTACGAACTGCGGTTTTATAAACATATATCTTTAATTCGGTATAACTTTATTCAGCAATAGATTTCATTTCTTCTATAAGCGATTCATCGAGAGGTGCATCTTTCAGCTTTTCCCATGCCTTTTTTGCTACTTCTACTATCTTAGGCGGAAGAAGTTCTTCATGATCCATATAATGTCCATATCCACGGAATTTGCTGCTATACTGGGCTACCTCGCTACCTTCTCTGGTAACCCAAACCTTCATATTGGGTTCTCCTTCATGCACATTGTTACGAGGTCTTAACTCGATAGTCCATGAATCGTTCTCAAAGATCACTACTTTCTCCTGATTGTCCATAATGTAATACCTCCCTACTTATATAAAATTTTAACCTCTCCAGTTACGAATACAGGCATTTATAAATAAGCATTAAAAAGCTGATTCTGTATATACCCACCCAACTGAAAAGTTACTGCCTAAATATAAATTTACGCTACTTTAGGGCGTATGTCAACTGACTTCTAAAATCCCCTATGATTATTATTTTCAGGACCCATTCCACCTCCAAAGCCTTTACCGAAACCTCCATTGGAACCACCCATCATCTGATTAGTTATAGTGTTCGTTGTAGTTCCATTTTCTATGATAGTTCCTCCGTTATAAACTGCATTTCCATCATAATCAAATGTTGACTGCCCAGTAATCGAAAGATTTCCTCCATTAATATATATATCACCATTTGAATCAACACCGTCTGTATCTCCAGCCCCCATATTGATTGTTACATCACCACCATTCATCTCGAAGGTCGGAGTACTGTACTTACTTGACTTGGCTGCAGCATTTATACCATCATCACTTGCAGATATATCTATACTTCCATCATTTATAGTTATGTACGTTCCTTCTATACATTCACCGCCCACGAGAGTCATGTCGCCGCCATCTATCTGAACTGTAGTAGTTCCATGAATAGCATCATCTGTCGCATTTATATTAAATGTACCACCTGTTATGAGCACTGAACCTATAGAATCATCATCACTATCCTCTGCATGAAGTCCATCGTTACATCCTGTTATATTAATTGTCCCCTCTGATATTTCTATCTCATCATGAGCTTCCATGGCATTTCCTGTACACTGGATATTATATGTTCCATTCTTTATTTCAAGGTCATCCTTACTTGTTATTGCATTATCAGAAGAATTAACATTCAGTATACCAGAGCCATCCATGATTAGGTCATCCTTCGAGAAGATAACTGCATCCAGATTTGTATCGCCATCTGCCTCGAAGCTGCCTGTAACAGAAAGTGTACTTTCATTTTCCGTAGAGATAGTTACCTTATCTGCATTTTTTACATATATACATGGGGCAGTTTGATTTTCCATTGATACTCCGGATAGAACTATTTCCACTTCATCCTCTGTATC
>DOVG01000270.1 GCA_003520205.1 Lachnospiraceae bacterium | reverse complement strand
GTATTTAATTTTGCTGATATATGTGTAACAGTTAGTATATTTATTACACTTTTCTTATTTATATTTAAATATGAAGGCGAAGATCTTGATATAATATTCGGTAGCCATACAAAAGAAGGAAAAGATAGTTAAAATATTCAGGGAAAATATATGTCTCAAAAATATGAATATATAATTGAAGAACAATATGCCGGTACAAGACTGGATAAATATATAAGCGAGCAGCTTGAAGATATATCCCGCTCCTACATACAGAAGCTTTCTGATGAAGGAGCAGTTCTTTTAATTCAAGGTTTGGATTCATCTGACAGTTCATCTGCAAGTGGGAAGGTTCTCAAAGCCTCATATAAGCTTCGTAAAGGTGACAGGATAAGTATAACACTTCCTGATCCAAAGAGTCTCGATATCGTTGCAGAAGACATTGAACTTGATATAGTATATGAAGATAATGATGTAATTATAATAAATAAGCCTCAGGGTATGGTTGTTCACCCTGCAGCAGGTAATTATACCGGAACTCTTGTCAATGCTCTTATGTATCACTATAGAGAATCCTTATCCTCTATAAATGGCGTAGAGCGACCCGGAATAGTTCATCGTATAGATAAAGATACAAGCGGTCTTCTGTTAGTATGTAAAAACGATAAAGCACATCAAAGCCTGGCTAAACAATTTGAAGAACATACCATTAATAGAATATACAGCTGTGTTGTAATGAATCATTTTGATCCGGAAAAAATGCTTAATCCTGATATAAAGGATGACAGAATTCTTAGCGCATATGCTGCCGTCAGTGATAATATAAATGAATTATCATATCAGGACAGCAGCACATTTTATACCATTACAGTAGATAAGCCTATTAACAGAGGTAAGACAGACCGTAAGAGGATGGTCATAGATCCTTCAGGCAGAAGAGCAGTAACCCACATCTATCTAAAAGACAATATCAAAGAAAGCTTTGCTTATATTAAATGCAAGCTTGAAACAGGACGTACTCATCAGATAAGAGTACATCTGTCAAGTATAGGTCATCCACTTCTCGGAGATCCGGTCTATGGCGCAAAGAAATGTCCATTCAATCTTCAGGGACAGGCATTACACGCAGGAACACTTGGCTTCATCCATCCTTCAACTGGAGAGTATATGGAATTCACATCAGAGCTTCCGGATTATTTTAAAAAACTGATAAATTGATATATTACTTATATATAATAAAACTTATTTATTTAACTTTGATTTTTTTAGAAGAAGACCATTTTGAGTAAACCTTTATAACTGATTTATCATTATTCTTATATGATTTATTTTCATATACAGCTCTTACTCTTACATAATATTTCTTCTTTGATTTGAAGCCTTTGATTGTTTTACTGAAGGTAGTCTTAGGATTATACCAGCTGGTAACCTTTGTCTTAACCTTTGTTGTTTTTACATTCTTCGTAAATTTCTTATCTGTTGCTGTCTGTACTTCGAAGTATGTCATATTTACGACATCCTTCTTAGTCGCAGTAAGCTTTGCTTTTATCTTTTTCTTTTTAGTACTGGATAGTTTAACCTTTGGTTTCGAGAGAAATGCTGTAATACTCATATCCAGTGTATATTCTTTACCGCCAGCATTTACAGCTTTAACAGTAACCTTTCCGGTATTTTTTGTTTCAGCCTTGCCGTCAGCGTCAACCTTTAATATACCTGGCTTACTTGAACTATATGTATATTCATTTATATCTATTACACTTGCAGAATCAGAATCTATTTTTACTTTGCTAACCATAGCAAATACAGCCTTTTCTCCAAGATACAGACCTTTATTACTTATAAAAGCATAATCATTTTCAAGAACTGATAGATTAGGTTTATAAACAGAAGATTTATTAATTGATATTACCTGAACGATATTCTTTAACTCTGGTGCCATAGTTTCATCCTTGAGACGTTTCAGTTCATCTGCAGTTGAAGGAAACGAATACCACTCTGTACTACTGAATCTTCCACAGATACAGCTATTAAAATTAGTATTACCCATATTAAAGTCCGATTTAAATCCACCTAAACCAACATATTCATTATGAGGATTAATCATAGAAGTGTAGTGTCCTGTGACTCCTGTACCTCCGGAAACCCATTCGTCTTTTTCTGTATACCAGAGGTTAACTCCTCCCTTAAGACTATTCCCCGGCCAGGCAAGAGTTTCTGAAGTTCCAGAAACATATCCATTTTCATCATCTGAACCTTCAACCAACGCTTCATTAGTACCAGGTCTAGTATGTTCGCCATATACTGATGCTTCACAGGCTCTTACACGGGCATACTCTTCAAGCGCAAAAGACCATTTGATTGGAACATAGTCAGATGAAGATAGTTTCTTCTTAGGATCACGTGGATCAGGATATCCTTTATCACAGGCTTCCTTACGTATCTCATTTATTCTGTCTAATGCATCCTGTTGTTCAGCAAGATATGAGCCCGGAACACCAACGCTTATACTGTCTTCACCAGGTTTTTCATATTTACTTTCAAGCAAAGTATAACCACTTATAGGTGACTTAGCGGTTGTTTCCTCCGCATTTACAATACTTATACCTTGCGCAGGTGCAATAGACGCTACTGCAAAGATACAAGAAGTAATGATTGATAACAGCTTCTTTTTCATCATTAGTACCCCCAGGATATATTTATAAGCCATATGAAATTAATAGCTCATTCATAAATAATATCTATATTTTATTATTCACAGAATATAATGTCAAAGCATATTTAATATGATATAATAGGTATCGATTTACGCAGTAAATCGATGCTCCTGAACGACTAAAAATTTTTAAAATCATGGAATATATATCTGTAAATAAATACATACAATCAAAATATGGAAAGAAATTATATAAAATAGCTATAAATGCAGGCTTTACCTGTCCTAATAGAGATGGAACTCTTGATACCAGAGGTTGTATATTCTGTTCAGGACAAGGCTCCGGCGATTTTGCAGGAAGTCCTTCCTTATCTATAACTGAGCAGATAGAAAATGGAAAAAAGCTTATCAGTTCAAAATTTAAGAAAAATGTATATAGTCCTGCATATATAGCATATTTTCAGGCATTTACCAATACTTATGCACCTGTTGACAGACTGAAAAAGCTATATATGGAAGCGGTAAATCATCCCGATATAGCTATAATATCCATAGCTACAAGACCTGATGCACTTCCAGAAGAAGTATTAGAACTGCTGGATGAAATAAACCATATAAAACCTGTCTGGATTGAACTCGGACTTCAGACGATACATGAGAAAACTGCTAAGTATATCCGTAGATGTTATTCACTAGATGTATATGATAGAGCAGTGGCTGAATTAAAAGCCAGAAATATAGAAGTTATTACCCATGTAATACTTGGTCTTCCAGGGGAAACAAGAGAAGATATGCTCGAAACTGTAGACTATGTTGGTAGAAGTGGAGTCCAGGGGATAAAACTTCAACTGCTTCATGTTATAGAAGGAACAGATCTTGCAGAAGATTACAGAAAACGATTTTTTGAATGTATGAGTATGCAGGAATATGTAGAGCTGATATATGACGCAATTAAGATATTGCCAGATGATATGGTAATACACAGGATGACCGGGGACGGTGCTAAGAAAACGCTTATAGCACCACTTTGGAGTATGGATAAAAAGAAAGTCTTAAATACACTTAATAAGAAGCTTTCTGAATAAATAAAAAGGAAATAAATAAATGGATTATAGTAAAATAACTAATGATGCAAAACAGGCAGTACAGGAAATAATAAAAGGTTCTTATATAAAAAAAGGAGGTATCTTCGTTATAGGATGCT
>DOVG01000302.1 GCA_003520205.1 Lachnospiraceae bacterium | reverse complement strand
AAATTTTTAATTATTTGCAAAACAATTATAAAGCGTTATGTATATCTACAAAACAACTATCTGACAAGCTGAAGTGTCTCTCTGGCTATAGCAAGCTCTTCATTTGTAGGAATAACTACAACCTTAACCTTTGAATCATCCGTAGAGATAACTGCTTCTTTACCATGTGTTGCATTATTTACTTCATCATTGATTGAAATACCGAGATAACCAAAGTTCTCAAGTATAGCTTTTCTAACTGCAGCATCATTCTCTCCGATTCCTGCAGTAAATGCAATCAGGTCAACACCATTCATGGATGCAACATAACTTCCAACAAGTTTAACAGCGCTATGAACAAATGCATTAAATGCTATAATTGATTTCTTGTCCCCGGCCTTTACTCCTGCATCAATGTCACGTGCATCTCCACTCTTCTCTGAAAGACCATACATTCCAGACTTCTTATTAAGTATATTAAGAACTTCATCAACTGTCTTATTTTCTTTATTAGCTATATACTGAACTATAGCCGGATCTATATTTCCACTTCTGGTAGCCATAACAAGACCTTCAAGTGGTGTAAGTCCCATTGATGTATCAACTGACTTGCCACCCTGTACAGCAGTTATACTTGAACCACCACCAAGATGACATACTATAACCTTAGTATCAGCCACATCCTTATCAAGATATTTGAGAGCTTCTTTACTTACATAACTATGGCTTGTTCCATGGAAACCATAACGTCTAATTTTATATTTCTCATAATAGCTGTATGGAATTCCATACATATATGCCTTCTCAGGCATTGTCTGATGAAAAGCTGTATCAAAGGTTACACACTGAGGAACATTTGGCATAAGTTTCTGGCATGCTCTTATTCCAAGCAGGTTTGCAGGATTATGCAGAGGTGCAAGATCTGAACATTCCTCTATCTTCTTTATAACATCATCATCAACCTTTACAGATGAACTGAAATACTCTCCACCATGAACAACTCTGTGTCCTACAGCGCCTATCTCATCGAGAGAACTTATAGCTCCATCTTCAGGATCAATAAGAACATCGATTACCGCCTTAAGTGCTACACCATGATCAGGAAAATCTATCTGCTTTTCCTTTTTCTCACCTTTTGAAATGACATCGTATTTCAGCATTCCACCTTCTGCACCGATTCTTTCACATAAACCTTTTGCTTTTACCTCTTCAGAATCTGAATCGATAAGCTGATACTTAAGTGTTGTCGAACCTGCATTGATGACTAGAATATTCATTTTTTATTCTCCTTCTCTTCCGTCTATTGTTATTCTTCCTCTACCATGCTCTTTACTGTAATACAGCGCCTGATCTGCATGATCAATTACATCCTCCACTCTGTTACATGTTTCAGGATACGAAGCAAGTCCCATACTTACGTTGACAGGTATCTTCAGATCCTCAAACTCAACTATGTTCTTTGTAATCTCATCATGCATTCTTTCAAGAATTTCATGAGCATGTGCTATATCCATATCCTTAAGGATAAGTAGGAATTCTTCACCACCAAATCTGACTGCCGTTCCGTTATACAGCTTGGCATACTTAGCATCTACTGAGGCAACCATCTTGATAACCTCATCACCTGCCAGATGTCCATAGGTATCATTTACATTTTTAAAGTGATCTATATCCATCATAGCCACAGTCAGAGATGTATTTTCACTTTTTATCTGAGACATAAGTTCCGGATAAAACTGATTAAAATATATACGGTTATATATCTTAGTCAGTCCATCCTTCTTTGCCATATCTTCCGTCTTGAGATACAATCTGTCAGAAATCAGCGCAGAAGTAAAATCCATTACTGATGATTCATAGAAAGAATACCCATTAAGGAAGAATTCATATTTGCTTGATGCAACTACCATTACACCATATATATTATCATTCTCATAAGCCGGAAATGCTACCGCATTACACAGATTTCCACCTGCCAGATACGGATATTTGAAATCATAATTCTCACACAAAACAAGAGGCTCAAGACTGCGTCTTTTTTTAATCACATTATATATATCATATAAATCCTGATTCATGATAACGCCGGAAACATCATTTGCCGATATTACATCAAGATAAGGCTTATCATTCATGTATACATCCTTATCTATATAGAATCCTACAGCACCGGCCTTTTTGACCTTCATGATATTATTAATCATAACATGAACATTCTTCTCTACATCAAAGCTTGCCGAGAAGTATTTCATAACCTCGATAAGAGATCTTGATTCTTCATTTGACTTCTCAAGATCGTCATTAGCTTTTGTGAGATTAATCTTCTGGTAATTAATCTCGCTGTTAACTTTCTCTACTTTCTCTCTGAACTCAACCAGCTTATCATTCTCTGCCATAAGATCGGAGTTCTGAAAATACAGCTTGGTATATCTTTTATCCAGCTCCTTGATGGTTGCCTCATACACTTCATAGATTATATATGCAAGAATAATAACTATAACTGAAGCGCCTCCAAATACAGCAAACCATACACCTTCAACCATCGTTCTAAAATGAATGACATAAAGGAAAATGGATGAAACTCCTATAACAGATACAATCCTTATCTTATTTGAATAACTGTTAAATACATCACAGAAAACAATATCCTGAACAAGTATATATAGGAGCACCATGTATACTGATGCAAACATCACATGTGGCATTACACCAAATACACTTCCTATTGCCAGAATGAGAATAAATAAATACGTCCTTATGCCAAGCAGAATGGATGGGAATTTAGCCTTACCCTTATCTATCCTCTTTACTCTGTTTGCAAAAACAATCTGATCGAAAACAGCAAAAAAAACACTCGCAACAACATAATACCACATGAGAAATAAATTATTATTTAATCCTCCGCCTGTAGCAAATAGTGTCACAAAGATCAATGATCCATATATTACTCTGTTAAACTTTACAAGTTTTCGTAAAAACTCCGTCTTAAACTCGTTAGACATAAGTTACCCCAAATAAAAAGTCTAAATATTATTATAACATATTACAATAATTATTAAACCAGTTTTTTCACTCTGTCTGATACTTGTTTCTTTAATTCTTCAAAAGTACCGCAATTATTAATAACTATATCAGAGTTATGAATAAAAAATTCATCATCCGGTTGATTTCTCATAAAATCAAGAGCTGTCTTCCTGTCATAACCTCTTGAAATCATAAGTCTTTTGATACGAAGCTCTTTGTCGGTATAGATATACCACATCTCATCACATATTTCTTTATACCCATCCTGAATGAGAAGAGCTGCTTCCAGTACATACAGACTGTATCCGGACGCTTCTTTATCTTCTATATCCCTGATAATGTATTTCTTTACTTCAGGGTGAACTACTAAATTCAGCTTCTTTAAATCTTCCTCCGAATTCATTACAATATCTTTCAGAGCATTTCTGTTTATCTCGCCGTTTTCTCCTTCAACCTCTTTACCAAAACACTCAATTATTCTTCTATTTACCACTTCACCCGGCATAAAGAGCATATGGGCAATCTTATCAGCCTCAACAGTATAAATACCACTCATGTCTTTTAAAATATCCAAGACATATGATTTGCCCGAGCCTATTCCTCCGGTTATTCCTATAATCTTCATTCTCTTACCATTCTGCCATTTAGTCTATACGCTTATTTTGCTTCATACATAGAACTTCCTGAATGAACATCCACAAAGAGTCCCACAGCAAGATCCGCCGCTTCAGTCATACATCTTTCTATAAGTTCCTTTACAGTCTCTTCTTCATCCAGACTGGCTTCTATTAGAAGTTCATCATGTATCTGAAGAATTAATCTTGATTTATAATTCTTCTCTTTGAGTTCTTTATATACATTTATCATGGCAATCTTTATTATATCAGCTGCCGTTCCCTGAATCGGAGAATTCATTGCAACTCTTTCTCCAAATGATCTCTGCATAAAATTAGAGCTTTTAAGTTCAGGTATAGGTCTTATTCTTCCATAAAGAGTTTTTACATAGCCCTCTTTTTTCGCCTCTTCGACTTTTTCATCCAGATACTGTTTAACTCTGCTGTATGTCTGAAAATATTTCTCTATATAACCTGAAGCTTCTTTTCTTGATATTCCAAGATCTTCTCCGAGGCCAAATGAACTGATACCATATATGATTCCGAAATTAACAGCCTTCGCTTTTCGTCTCAGATCAGAAGTTACATTTTCTAAAGGTACATCAAATACCTGCGATGCAGTTATGGCATGTATATCCTTCGCTTCATTGAAGGCATTTATAAGAGCCTCATCCTTCGATATAGCCGCCATGACTCTAAGCTCTATCTGAGAATAGTCAGCATCTACAAATGTAAACCCTTCTTCAGGAACAAAAGCCTTACGTATCTCTCTTCCCAGAGCTGTTCTTGTAGGAAGATTCTGCAGATTCGGTTCTGTGCTGCTTATTCTTCCAGTGGCAGTTACAGTCTGATTAAATGTACTGTGAATCCTGCCATCTGGCGCTATAGTATGTATCAGCCCTTCCACATAAGTAGACTTAAGCTTTGTAAGCTGTCTGTACTCCAGTATATTTGGTATGATTTCATGCTGATCCTTAATCTTATTTAAGACATCAGCGCTTGTAGAATAACCGCTCTTGGTTTTCTTCGAACCGGTAAGTCCCATCTTCTCAAAAAGGATAACTCCAAGCTGTTTTGTAGAATTAATATTGAACTCTTCACCAGCCTGATTATAAATATCTGCTGTCAGCTTATTTATCCTTATATCTAGATCATTACCATAATCGATAAGAGTATTTTTATTAACCTTTACCCCTATACGTTCCATACTTCTGAGCACAAATAAAGTAGGATATTCTATATTTCGGTAAAGTTCTTCTTCTCCTGCTTCTGCAAGCTTTTCAATTAGTGGCTTTGCTGCATGTAATGACGTATATGCTTTATAAGCAAGTACTTTTCTTACATCCTCATCATCTATAGAGAAAACGGTTATCTCTTTCTTTCCCAGAAGCTCTTTCTCCTCAGGAAAACTCACTTCCAGGTATTTCTCTGCAATATAATCATATGGAAAACTATTTTTGAGCGGATCCAGAAGATACGCTGCAATCGATAAATCAAACAGTTTATCTTTTTCCTCAAACATAAAGAAATCTATCAGTTCTTTAATACTGATTATATCGATAGTACATGATTCTTTAATATCTTTTTTTATATCTGATAGAGCACTGTCTCTTGTAAGATAAATGCTATCACTAGTTGCTACACATCCACCCGCCAGCATTCCATCTACTATAAACGGACTAAGTCCGATTTGTTCTTCGTCATTATTATTAATTATCTCTATTATCTCTGAATAACTCTTTTCAACTATATCAAGTACAGGAGTTTCTGCCACAGCAGCAACTTCTGTATTATCAAATCTTTTCAGGAGACTCTTAAGTTCCAGCTCCTGCAAACGGGAATACACTTTTTCGCCATATATATTACTATTATCAATCTCTGTATCTGTAACACTGCCATCCAGCTCACAGTCCAGTTTAATAGTTGCAAGGTCTCTCGAAAAAAGTGCAGTCTCACGTTGTTCATCCAGATTCTTTCTTGCTTTATCAGGTTTTATTTCCTCTATATGCTTAAGAGCTTCTTCTATAGAATGATACTTCTGAATTATATTTGATGCAGTCTTAGGACCAATTCCCTGTACTCCGGGAATATTATCAGAAGTATCTCCCATAAGACCTTTCATTTCTATAAATTCAACAGGTGTGACCCCATATTCTTTCACTACGTCATCTGCGTAATAATTTTCGACTGTTGTTTTGCCAGCCTTTGTCTTCGGTATTCTGACAAGAACTGTATCTGTAGCCAGCTGAAGCAGATCTCTGTCTCCAGACAGAATACTCACTTCCAAGCCGTCTCTTATAGCCTCTCTGGAAAGTGTACCGATTATATCATCCGCCTCATAACCGCCTTTTTCCCAGTAGCTTATTCCCATAAGAGAAAGTATTTCTTTAATAAGTGGAAGCTGCTCTCTAAGCTCTTCATCCATCCCATGTCTTGTTCCTTTGTACTGCTCATACATTTTATGTCTGAATGTTGGTTCATGTACATCAAAAGCAACAGCTATATGGGTAGGTTTTTCCTCTTCATATACTTTATAAAAAATATTAAGAAAACCAAGAATGGCATTCGTATGAATGCCGTTCCTGGTTGTAAGTTCTTTAGGGAGTGCAAAATACCCTCTGTTCATTATGCTGTTTCCATCAATCAGTAGTAACTTCGGCATTTCTTAATTCCTCCCCTATTTCAAGTATCTTATTCATATCATTTTTCATCCTGTTATAGGCTCTAATACGGTCAAAATCTGATATGACATCTGCTTTTTGTATTTGTTCAGAACTATAAACTCTATCTGTTGTTTCTATACAAAGCTTGTCCTTAAGGCTGTCTCTAAAATAGTACTGCCCCTGCTGCTCTTTTTTTGTATTCTGTTCGAACAAATAGACTCTTGCCAAACCACCTGTATAGGATATCGCCCCTATCATAATCATAAAAATGAAAACTATAGAAAAGAGAGATAATGAAAGCCTCTTCTTATTATTTGCCTTTACCTTAAGTTTGTTTAACTCATTTTCCAGATCTCTGTTAAAGTCAGTCGATAATTCCTGATTATTATCAAGCTGTCTCATACCTACCATCAGAGTATAATAAATCTCAAGCTCCTCATGGCACTTCTTACAGTTGCACATATGAAGAACAAAATCACTCTGCTTTTTTACCGGAATTTTTCCATCTATAAAAGGCATTATATATGATTGTGCTTCCAGATGATTCATATAATCAGATATTTTTCCTTTTTAATAAAGACTATAAGTAAGATAAACTCTATGCATTAAACAGACTGCTTGCTATACTTCCAGCTATTCCCTGTGAAGAAGTAGCAGTTGTTTCCGGACCATTAACTGTAGAAGCAATTGGCGCATTGTTTGTAGGCGCCATAAGCACCTTACCGGTACCTCGATATACATTTACAAAGCCTTCTCCAGTTGCAGCTGAGCCAATAGCATTTCCTGTAACAGTCTCAACAGTAAACTGAAGTGAGCTTGACCATGCTATAGCCATATTACCATCTATCTTCAGTACATCATCCTGAAGAACGAATTCATAAAGCTCTGATCTTGGAACCGGACTTTCAAGAACTGCGTATCCCGGACCGGAAAGACACAGATTGAAGAGACCTTCTCCACCAAGAAGTGCTGATGATACATTAGATCTTCTTGTAATTGTCTCCTTGATTCCAGCATCACAGGCAAGGAACAGACCATCATCAAGAACTATTCCTGAACCCCATGACCCCACATCCTCTATAAGCAGATGCTTATATGTAGGTTCAAGCATTACGAAACCGGATCCTGAATATTCAGGCTTAACTGCTGATTCACCACTGACAGCACCCTTAACCATTTTTCCAAGGAAATTACCTACTCCTTTTACACCGGAAGATACCTGTACATTTCCAGATATCCACTGCATAGCCCCAGCCTGCATCTTTATAGATGAATTATTCAACTGAACAAGAAGCTGTCTTCTTCTTACATTCATCTGATGCATAAAATAAGCACTCTCTGCTGAGTAAGGTGTAACCGAAAGATCTGCCTGATGCTCATATATAAAATATGGACCAGCACTCGCAATAACTTTCATGTTTTCGTTATTGAATACATTATTTACAGTAACCATTTTTTATACCCCCTATAAGATAATAAAATTATAGGACGACTTAAACAAGCCTAAGTCGTCCTTATAGTTCATTTATTTACCAAGGATTATCCTTGATTATATATTAGTTGTTGATAAGCTTATCTTCATCTGACCAGCTGTAAAGTGAACGGATTTCCTTACCTACAACTTCTGCAGGATGCTCAGCCTTAAGCTTACGAAGAGCCTTGAAATGAGCCTGTCCACTTGCAGATGACATATCAAGAAGGAAGTCCTTAGCAAATGTACCATCCTGGATATCAGAAAGGACCTTCTTCATAGCCTTCTTTGTATCCTCTGTAATGATCTTAGGACCTGTGATGTAATCACCATACTCAGCTGTATTAGAGATAGAATATCTCATTCCTGCAAAACCACTCTGGTAAATAAGATCTACGATAAGCTTCATCTCATGAATACACTCGAAGTAAGCATTTCTTGGATCATATCCAGCTTCTGTAAGTGTTTCGAAACCAGCCTGCATAAGAGCAACAACACCACCACAAAGTACAGCCTGCTCACCGAAGAGGTCAGTCTCTGTCTC